>NZ_FMXB01000011.1 GCF_900103415.1 Methanobrevibacter millerae | reverse complement strand
AATCGAATCCCAATAGCAGTAGCATCTGCCAGGATCAAACAGAATTGAACACATAACAGACATAATAATAAGTATTATGAAGTACGCTAAAAAAATATAGACGAGTAATTACACAAAATCAGTCATAAAAATTTCTATAACCAAATTTCACCACATCTACAAAACCAACATCATACCCGAAAATCTCGGGTACTCACGAAAGCACATTATGAATTAATGAATAACAATTAATATCAAAACATGATAAATTATAGCTACATGCGGAAAAGCAACCATCATAGCCATTTATTGTAAAGATACAACACGGCTTAGGTCATCGCCATAAACACATAGCACATCTAATAGACAGACATATTCAACTGACAAAATCAATTAAAATATATTGCAAAAAATTTTTATAAATTAAATTAAAATCTATTAACTAAAATATAGATTATTTGAAAACAAATAGTGTTAAACATTAAAATATAAAGACAATAATCTGAATAAAAAATTTGAAATTGGAGATTGTTTTATTGGAGTACAACAAAATCAAAAGTATTAAAAAAAAATAAATTAGTAATACTGCAAAATCGGAATTAGCTTATTTATAAATAAAATTCACTCTAAAAATAAGACATATTTAAAACTTTCTAATTAAATTAAATAAAAATTACTTTATATATTACAATACTAATATTTTAATTGGTGATAAAATATGAAGTTCGGTATAGAATTCGTACCTCAAATACCATTAGATGAATTAGTAAAATTAGTAAAATTAGCAGAAGACGTCGGTTTTGAATACGCATGGATCACAGACCACTACAACAATAAAAACGTATACGAAACCTTAGCATTAATTGCAAACGCAACTGAAACCATTAAAATGGGTCCTGGTGTAACCAACCCATACGTAAGAAGCCCTGCAATTTCTGCTTCCGCAATCGCAACTATTGACGAAATCTCAGAAGGAAGAGCAACCTTCGGTATTGGTCCTGGTGACAAAGCAACTTTCGATGCTTTAGGAATCGCTTGGGAAAAACCTGTATCCACTATTAAAGCAGCAATCGCTGACATTAACACTTTATTATCTGGAGGAAAAACCGAAGCTGGTGCAGCATTAGGTGGAGCAAAAGCTGTCCAAGAACACATCCCTATTTACATGGGTGCTCAAGGACCTAAAATGTTAGAAACCGCTGGAGAAATCGCTGATGGTGTATTAATTAACGCATCTAACCCTAAAGATTACGAAGCAGCAATGCCTATGATTAAAAAAGGTATCGAAGCAGCTGGCGGAGACAAAGCATTTGACGTTGGTGCATACACTGCAACTTCCATCGGAGCTGACTCTGACGCAGCTAAAAACGCAGCTAAAATCGTTGTTGCATTTATTGCAGCAGGATCACCACCTCCAGTTATCGAAAGACACGGATTACCTGAAGGATTCAACACCCAAATGGGTGAATTCTTAGCTAAAGGTGACTTCGGTGGAGCTATTGGTGCTGTAACCGATGAAGCACTCGACGCATTCTCCGTATGTGGTACTCCTGACGAGTTCATTCCTAAGATCGAAGGCTTAGCTGAAATGGGTGTAACTCAATACGTAGCAGGATCCCCTGTTGGTAAAAACGTAGAAGAATCCATTAAATTATTAGGAGACGTAATTGCAAGTTTCTAAACTTGCTTACTCTTTCTTTTTTTATTTTTTTAAATCAGATATACACAACTTATTAACATACCATTTTCAACGATAATTTTTAATTACACCAACGCACCATAATATATTATAATGGAAATTGAAAACTTATGTAAAGAAATTAGAAATAGAGCCTTTGAGCGAAAAGAGCCGAAGACTCCAGAGCAAGTTGGTGCAAGCTGGTATAATGATGATTTGACTTATGACGGCATTTCAAAAACGTTATTTATTATCCTGCCAACTCCCGGATGCGCATGGGCACTGGGAGACAGCGGAGGATGTACAATGTGCAGCTATGTCTCCGACTGTACGCTTGAGCCTATTGACACTGAAACTATAATAAACATATTCAACGATCACTTATCAAGATTCGACATTGAAAGCGAAGACAAAATAGCCGTTAAGCTTTTTGCATCCGGAAGCTTTCTGAATCCCTACGAACTTCCTATTGAAGCACGCGATGAAATCATGACTACGCTGGCAAATATGGATAACGTTCGTGAAATCATCGTTGAATCCCGTCCAGAATATGTTAAGGAAGAATATATCGACGGCATTTTTGACATTATCGGAGACAGACTCTTTGAAATAAGCATGGGTCTTGAAACCTCAAACGATTACACCAGATTAAACAAAATCAATAAGGGCTTTACCTTTGAGGACTTTGAAAACGCCGTTAAGCTGATTCAGGATTTAAGGGACAATAAAGGTTATAACATTAAATCCAAAGCCTATATTTTTGTAAAACCGATATTAATCAGTGAAAGCGAAGCGATAGATGAGGCAATTCAAACCGCTAAGGACTGTGAAAGCATTGGCGTTGACAGACTCTCATTCTGTCCTGCAACAATTCACAGCGGAACCGTCATTGAAAGATTCTGGAGAAAAGGCGCCTACCAGCCTCCATGGATTTGGAGCTGCATTGAAATCATCAACACCGTCAGAAGGGAAGTTGCAATTCCGGCACTTTTAGATACTTCAGGATTCGGTTCAAGGAGAGGCCCGTACAACTGCAAAAAATGCAATAAGGACCTGAAGCACATGATAATCAGGTGCAATCTGGCTCAAAGCCCTGTCGAATACGATTGCGAGTGCAAAAAGGAATGGATGGCAGAAGTCAATAATGCTGACATGAACCAGTCAAAAGTTAAGATAAAGCACATACCACTATATTAAATAATATAAAATTACAATATCTATTAATTGGAGGATTTTTAATGAAAAAAAATATTGTTAGTTTGCTGGCCATCATTTTTGGAATAATGATTATTTCATTTCCTATCCTTGGGGTAATATCCACCAATGCAATAATAGGATTATCCGTCCTGTTCATTTCAATTTACGCATTGATAATGGGAATTTCAATAATCGACTACAACACTTACGGTTCCATTATAGACCTTGCCCTGGGAGTGGTGCTCCTTATAATCAGTATTGGATTAATATTTAACCCTGCATTGTTTGGATTTTTAGCTGAAATAACGTTATATCTTGCAGGAATCATATTGATTATAGCAGGAGTCGTTTCATTGGTAAACAACCGTACATCCAAATTCGGATTCTACATTGGAATAGCCGGAATTATTTTGGGTGTCTGTTACATAATCATTGGAACTTACGTTGCAAATCCAATTATTTTAGGTACTTTAATTGGTATATGGCTAGTATTAAGCGGCATATTGAGATTATTGGACTAGACAATAATCTCTGAATTTCTATTTTTTTGGTGTTTATCTTGATATGTATAAGTGCAGATTTTGATCCTGTCCACAAGGGACATGAAAAGTTAATTAAAGAAGCCCGTAAGATTGCAGATGAGGAATCTAAAAAGGTAGTTGTCTATTTGAATAAAGGATTCAGTGCAAACCACGCACCCTTTTTCACAGATTTTGAAGCAAGAAGCAGAATGGCATTGGCATTGGGCGCTGATGAGGTAAAATCATTTGAAGGACTTCACCACAGGTTAGTCTTATCCTACAGCGTTCCCATCAGACTTAATCAGATGATTGAAGATGGGGGAACCGACTACATTACCTCTGCAAGTATTTCACTTGATGAAATAGCTAAAAAAGCACAGAAGTTTATCGATGAAGGCAATTTCGTTGGAATGCCAAAGAATTATACCAACAGAAATGAGATAAGATGGTATGCCCTGAATGAATTTTTAGGCTCCAAACTGAAATTCCACATAGTAAAGGAGCTTGATAAGGATAAATACTCCGGCCGTCTGATAAGACAGTCCATTATTGATAATGATTATACCATAACTCCTGAAATTAAAAAGCTGCTTCCCAAATCAACGGTAGAGATTCTTGAAGAGGAAATTACAAAAAATAACGTTAATCTGGACCGCAACTGGGCAGACATTTATAAGAGAATGAATACTTATTCAAGAGGAAACCTTTCAAAAATCGCTTATTTAAATGGTGAAACCGTTAACCAGATAATTAAAAAAAGAGTCTATTCAAATCCCGAATCTGTTTGGGCAGCATTCAGAAGATCAGATTACGGGCCTGTAATGACACGCCTTGCAATAAGCGCCATTGAAATGAACGTGAGCAAAAAAGAAGTAATGGATTTGATGAAAAGCTATGAATCAAAAGGTGTCATTCCGCCGATGCAGAATGTTTCAAGAGTAATTGAACGTGCATGGTATGTTTCCGGAAAGATTGATGAAGGCATGAGCGCCCGAGAGGCGAATGAAAAGTTTAGAAACGGAAACATTAAAGTTGATGATGCGCCTTTAAACATTCATGCGGGACTTAATCTGACCCGTTTTGAGACTAAAATAATGTCTGAAGGCCTTGACTGTGATTTGTACATCGACAAGAACAACAAGATATCCGTTCAGCTTAAAAGTGAAGGCAAAAAGATTAAAACAAACTTAAGACTTCCCGCACGTGAAGTCACCTATCTGAGATACATTATGGATTCCCACTTCATTCCGGTTAAGGGAATCACCGAAAAGGGCAAGAAAGGATATAAAATCAATGTTCAAATTGCCTGAGCTTTTTTAACGCTGCCCCAACCATTTCCAGATCCTGAGCATTGTAGCAATCAAGTATTTCTTCAAGCTCTTCGCTTTTTCTTTTTGTAGATTTTAATGTGTTATTGATTCTTGAAAGTGATTTTTCCTTAAAGTCATCACCTTCCGTTAATTTCAGGATATCAAAAAATTCATCTTCCAGGTTCAGGCTTTCTGCAAGCCTATAGCTTTCTATCAGCAATACAGAGAGGGTTTTGGTATAGCTGCTTCTTAAAAGCTTAAGGTTTGATGCGTCACCTACATTATCTGAAATGACCTTGACGCTTAAGAAATCATTTAAAAAAAGTAGTTTATCGGCATTTTTACCGGATAAATATAGAATTGGGTTTTTGGAGTCAATTTTGCCGATAATGGCTCCGTCAACGAAATTTTCTGTCAAATCGTTTATTTTTAAAGCCGTTTTAGGAGAAATGTTATTCAAATCAAGAAATATTCCTTTGCAGTACTTACCATATTCCAGTGCAGCTTCAACGGCATTTGACGGGGAGTTTGCAGATATGACAATGTCTGCGTTTTCAACTGCTTCCTTTAATGTGGGACAGTCTTTAACCTCCGATTCTTTAATCAAATCCATCGTATCTTTTGATCTCTTTTCATGAGAGGTTAAGAAAGTAATGTCCGGTGAGTTGACTAATTGAACTAAAGTAGATGCAACCTTTCCAAATCCGATGAAAGCAATATTCATAGTATCACATTATTTTTTAAAAAGAAGCATGTCCTGTAAGTTAACACCAATATCCTTGGAAATTGTTGTGCATTTGGAGCAGAGCAAAAAGTAGATATCCTTATCTGAAAGGTCGATTTCAGTCAATCCCTCATAATTGCCCATTCCTTTAGATATTATGAATTCGTGGTCTTCAAATATTTCCCTGAATTCCTCTGAGATTTCACTGTCGACGTATCCCACCGTTCCGGCTCCTATTTCAACGATTTCGCCGAACTCGTCAAGACCCGCATCGATAGCGTCCACCATACATGCATCGTTTAAAATAGGGTATGACTTGACCGCAATGGTAATGTCGAGGTCATATTTTTTAATTTCAGACAAAAGCAGCTTATCGAAGACTATCTCGCCGGTATTGTCCACAAGATACAAAACCTTGTCATGCTTTTTGAGGGACTCTTCAAAGCTTTCAATGTCTTTAATAGCCAAATCCTTATTTAGGGCGTTTTTGATTAAAACCTCTATATCATCACTTAACTGAAAGGCTCCGAAATCCAGGATATTTCCCACAATGGCTATCTTAACCCGGTTTTCCAGGCTGTCGTTTTCCCTTAAAATCTCCTGTGCAATGGGCAGGTATTTCAGCGCTAGCTCGTTTCCCAGTTTCTTCTGCTCAATATATGGATCGAAACATCCCGTTTTCTGCTTTATGAGATTGTGCATATGGGAACCCGTCTTGTTTGAATTGGTTCCCTTCTTGAAATTGACGGCAAGAAAATTAAAAATGTCATTCATCAGTTCCATTTTCAAATCTTCGTCATCCGTTGACAAATCCATTGCTTCACGGGCCTGCCTTAAAAAGCAGGGGCCGCATTCATAGCTGATTTTCAAAGGTTATCCTCCATATATGATTTGGATTAATTCGATTTTATCGCCTTCTTCAATTATAGTATCCTCAATTACCAGCTCCCCATTCTGTTTGGATACTATGGTCTGAGAAGACATTCCCAAATCTACAATCAAATCCTTTATCGTATAATCGTCTTTTGGAATTTCTCTGCTTTCAAATTCATCTTTATATTTTAATTTAAACTCCATTTAATCACCAGTCAATTCTTCTATAAATGAACATGCTTTACATAATCTGTTTGAGGAAGGTTCTCCACATTTTTCACACCTTCCATGAGCATAATCATTCTTGAACTCGTCTTTTAATGCTTTTTTAATCTTATCGTAGCCTCTAAGGGTCGAGTATTTTATTGTCGGATGGGCCTCATCCAGCTGATTGATATGCTCTGAAACCTCTTTTCTGAATGATTGCTGCGCGTAAGGACATCCCGCAAAGTGAACTTCAAGCTCCTTTGCAACAACGTAGAGTCCGATTTCCCTTTCGGGAATTTCACGCAGAGGCTTTATTTTAACCGTGAATTCTTCCGCCTCGGACTCGGTCTTGGCACCTAACTTGGTTAGGTTATTTGTATTTCCTTCCAGGTAATTCATCATTATTGCCTGAACTTCATCATCCAGATTGTGGCCGGTAGCTATTTTTGTAGCTCCCATCTCACGGGCGGCCTTATTAATTAACGTTCTTCTGAAAACGCCGCAGTATGAACAGGATCCCCTATGATTTTCCTTCTGCATTATCTCATCAAGAGTAATGCCGTAGGTATCCTTAAGGGAAACTACCTTATGCTCAATTCCCAGCCTTTTGGCGTGCCTTATGGCTATGTCAATGCCGTCCTGGCGGTAATTGTCTATTCCTTCATCCACAGTTACCGCACAGATGTCAATGACGTTCATTTGCCTGAAGGTATTTAGGATTTCGAGTGCGGTTACGCTGTCCTTTCCTCCTGAAAGCGCAACCAGAACTTTATCTCCCTTATCCAGTAGCTTTTCCTTTCTAACTGTTTTAATTACTTTCTTTTCAATTGAATCAATGAAACAGTCCTTGCATAAATACTGGCCTGACTGTTCCTTTTTAATTATAATTTTTGGATTACCGCATTTGGTACAATCCATAATCTCACCTACATCTGCTCCACAAATTGAGCTAATTGATTAAGCGTATTAACTTCAAATACGTGCGCTCCGGCATCCTGATAAAGCGAAACGCAACTGTCCACAATATCCCACTTGTTCCTGTCTTCGGGATTTAGTATTACAACTTTTTTGGAATCTCTGACCATCTCTTCGACCACGTGAACGCTTGCAGGTATTCCATGCTGTTTCGGTCCTGCCCAGTCCCTGCAGTCAGATAAAATAATAACATAGGACTTGTTGGAAAGAGTTGCCTTTTCCTGAAACTGCGTAAAGGCGCTGTACATGTCGGAGGTTCCATGAACCATCATGTTCTTTACCCTCAAATCCTTGACCTTTACAAAGGAATCAATCAAGTATTCTTCCTTTAAAGCGTCGGTTGTCTCGATAACCTTATTGTCAAATTCAAAGGTTCTTGAATGTTTGAACGCCGTCTGGGCTGAAAACATCAGCATGAAAAACCAGCTGCTTATCCATTCGCAGGAGCCGCTTATGTCATTTAAAAAGAGATGCTCGTTCTTATGTGGCCTTGGCTTGGCATTGACAAGCTCCACCGGCACTCCACCATACTTTAAATTGGCCCTTATGGTCCTTCGCATGTCAATCTTGTTCGAATTTGTTCTGAATTTTCGTCTTGAACGCTTGTTGGCTATTCTTCTTCCAAGCCTTTGACAGATTTCAAGCATTCTTGGATCGAACCTGTTTAATTTGGTTAAATCCTTGTTCATAAGCTCACCGTCACGCTCTAGTTCCTTGACTTCCTCAAGAAGCGGCTGGCCTGACAGCATTCTCAGCTTTTCGTTGTTGATTTTTTCCTTTTGAACCTTTTTATAAGCAGTATTCTGTTTTTTAATGATATATTTGTTGGATTTTGGACCCCTTCCCCTATAGGCGTCGCTTCTCTTTTGGATTTCATCGAGTTCGGAGTCTTTCTTTTCCTTTTTGAAAAGCTCTTCAAAGATTTTGTTGAATTTTGGGATGTCATACCTGTCCTTAACATAAATGGCTCTTAGGGCAGTTCTTAATAAGTCCCTATCCGATTCGCCAAGCTGCATATAGACTTCAGTGGCCGAATGGGTGCTTCTTATGCTGACAGGGAGTCCCTCTTCCCTCAACTGATTGGATAAAGTGGCAATCTTATTGATCATAATTAGTATTCCTTTTCTAGAACATCTTTGATAACGCGTTTCTTATCGCTTTCGGTTTTAATAGCAACGCCGATACTTTCCTTCATCGCTTCTTTTGTATTCCTGGTTTTCAGGTTTGATACTGACTTGACCCAGTCCACAGTTCCCCTGACTGAAGGCTTTTTAAGCAGGTTAAGGTTTCTGATATTGTGAACAATCTGAACGACTTTGGAAACCGTTTCGTCATCGGCTTCGGGAATCTTGGATTTTACGATTTGTATTTCCCTTTCAATGCTCGGGTATGGAATATATAAAAAGAGACACCTGTCCTTGGTTTCATCCAAAAGGGAGCGCTGTGAATTGGAAGTCAATATGACAATCAAATCGTTCTGCAGCTGGAAAGTTCCCAAATCATTGATTGTGATTTCCTGCTCACCCAAAGCCTGCAAAAGAAAGCTTTCAACTTCCTCATCGGCCTTATCGATTTCGTCAATGAGCAATACGGAATCCTTATCATTCAAAAAGGCGTTCAAAAGTGATCTTCTGATGAAGTATTCCTCTTCAAAAATAGTATCTTCCATATTGTCCCGGTTTTTAGCAGCTTCCAGATGCAATAGCTGCTTTTGATAATTCCATTCTCCGACAATCTGTTCGAAAGTAATTCCCTCATAGCACTGTATCCTGAAAAAGTCCCTGTCGAAAGTTTTTGCGACAACTTTTGCCAATTCAGTCTTTCCAACACCCGGAGGACCTTCAATCAACATCGGTTTGCCCAATAGAAAAGATAAGTATAATGTTGTTGATATTTCCTTATTGGAAACGTATTGTTCATTAGAAAGGGCTTTATCTATATCCTTAATAGTTATTTCATCAATTTGCAAAGTCATACACCAAAAATATTTTTACTTAATTATCTTTTATCCTAAATTTAATTTAAAGTTTATCAAAAAACTATATATATGCTAATGAATTAAATATATTACTAATATAAAAAGGAGGGTGAAAAATGAATTTTGACAATATGGTTATTTTGGCAGTTATAGTTGCAATAATTATTTTAACCATGGGCGCATTCGTTTACACGAGCAGTACTGACATCACAACCAATAATATTACTGACGTAAACGACACCAAGAATACTAATAACACCAATGACACTGGCCTATTATCCTGGCTAACGGGAAATTCAACCAGTGACAGCAGTAGTTCTTCACAACAGCAAAGCCCAAGCTCAAGTTCAAGCTCATCATCTTCATCAGGAGGTTCATCCAGCAGCTATTATAGTGGCGGAAGTTCATCCAGTAGTTCTTCCAGCGGAGGAAGCTCATCCAGTGGAGGAAGCTCATCAGGAGGTTCATCCAGCGGAGGAAGCTCATCCGGAGGCTCATCCAGCGGAGGAAGCTCATCCGGAGGATCACATGATTATAATATCGTTGATGATGATTAAAAACAAAATATTTAATTTTTAAACTGATCAGGATTTTTGAACAGTTCAAAATCCTGCACATATTCTTTACCCGTAATCATTGCAATTTCGGCCTTTTGAAGTTCGCTTCCGAGGTAAGCTGCATGCTCCATACGGGTAACAAGTTCTTTTTTTATTATTTCTTCATAAATTTCCTTAGCAGTGCTGCCTTTAATTACCAAATCAGCCTTATTTTTCTTGAAATGGGTAGCAACGATTTTGCTGTCGCTTACGGTAGTTCCATAATCGACGTTAATTCTGAAACTGCCTGCCTTGTCCCTGACGAATTTCAATGGCTCTGAAAGCTTTGCCTGAGGAATGCCGTCAAGTTCGTTTTCAATGATATCATTTCTTTTGTGCTTGTCCTTGAATGCTACAAGGTTGATTCCCAAATCCTTAGGTATTGATTTTCTGTGCTTTGCAAGAAACATCATCTTTGATGCGGTGGACAGTTCATAAACGCTTCCCCTTGTCTTTCCGCTTTCTTCAGGAGTAAATAATATGCTGACGCCCAGTTCCATGCCTATTCCCGCAAGAAGCACATTAACTCCACCGGAGTCGGCATCCATCAATTCTGTGACGTTTCCCACGCCGAAAAACATCGGAGCCTTGTTAATCTTGTGAAACTCCCTGCACGCTATGATTGACTCCACAATACTTGCGCTGTTTACGGGATCGAGAATCAGGTCTGCAACGTATTTCAATCCGTCGGTATCCTCAATCAATTGCTGCATGAACTCAATTCTCTCTTCGGGAGTTTTTGGAGTGATACCTTCCGTGAAATTGGTTGGAAGCAAAACGGCAGGAATGCCCTTTTCCTTTAATGTGGGTGCTACTTTGGATTGGTTTCCCAAATCCAGGCTTAAAACGAAATCGATTCCGTGCTCGGCAGCGACCAGGATTTCCTTGGAATTAAGGGTGTCTATGCTTAAGGGCCTGTCGCCGACGATTGGCCTTAATGTTTCGATTAATTCCGGCACCTTGTCCGAGAAGTCCTCACCGGCAGCCATACCGATATCTATCATATCGGCCCCACAATCGACGAAATACTGGCACTTGTTAATCAGAGCTTCCTTTGAGAGAAACGGAGCGTTGGCTATTTCGGCCAAAACCCTCATTGGGAAGTCCTCGCCCACAGGCAATTTTCCAATTCTTATGTTATTGGGCTTTAAAAGGAGCTTTTCAATAGTTTCGGCATCATTTTCAAAGTCATCAATTATCTTGAAGGCCTCTTTTCTTTTTTCCTCTTCAATCAGTTTATCCGCAGGCTTGTCTTCAGACAGTTGGATGTTTTCAAGCAGATTCAGTACCATTGCCAAATCCGCACCGTCGGTTGAGCCCTTGAAAGTTGGAATTCCAAGTTCCTTTGTAATTTCCCTGGTGCCCTTTTTGATTAGGCCCGGAACCAGAATCAGGTCAATTTCATCCAGCTGATCGGCAAAATGAGTTTTGACCTCTTTAATGATCATGTTGGGAGTTAAAAAAGCCGCAACCTGAGTGTCTGCAACGTGAACTATAACATCCTCATTTGAATCTGCAACAACACTTTTTATCAACGGATATGCCAAATCCCCAGTTATGATTAGAACCTTCATGATAACTCCTCTTTGAATTTATTTATAATTATTATATTATATTAAATCTTTGAAAAAGAAAAATATCATTAAAATCAATAAAACAGATTAAACACTTTAAAAATTTCTTTATTCATCAAAAAGATAAATATCAACAAATTAACACGAAATAAAGGCAAATTAGATTGAGAATTAAACAAAAATATTGCAAAATTAAAATATAACATAAGATTTATATATTTTGTAATTTATAATGATTATACATGATAAATATATGGAGGAAATTTAATGATAGAAATTCGTTTTCATGGTAGAGGCGGGCAAGGTGCCGTAACTGCTGCTGAAATTTTGGCTAAAGCAGCATTCAAAGACGGCAAATATTCCCAGGCTTTTCCATTCTTTGGAGTTGAACGTAGAGGAGCTCCAGTTATGGCTTTCACAAGAATTGATGACAAGCCAATTGATTTAAGATATCAAGTATATAATCCGGACTACGTATTAGTCTTAGATGACGGATTATTGAATGTAGTAGATGTATTTTCAGGAATTAAAGACAATACTGAAGTTACTATTAATACTGAAAGTTTCGAAGGTAGCGGAGAACATGCTGTCCACAGCATTGACGCAACAGGTATTGCACTGGACATGTTAGGTCGTAACATTGTAAATACCATTATTTTAGGATATTTCGCTAAGAAAACCCAGGCAGTAAGTATCGAATCACTTCTTGAAGTGATTAAGGAAACCTTCCCTGGAAAAGTCGGAGAGCTGAACGTAGAAGCTACCAAAAAAGCTTATGAAATGGACTGAGGGTGATTATTATGGTAAGTATAGGATGTGTAATTAAAAACCCCGGCAATACTAGAAACAACAAAACCGGAAGCTGGAGAACTTTCAAACCTGTTTTGGATAAGGAAAAATGCATTGACTGTGACAACTGCATTATCTTCTGTCCGGATTCTAGTATAAACAAACAACATGATATTGATTACGATTACTGTAAAGGATGTGGAATCTGTTCCAACGAATGTCCTTCAGACGCAATCGAAATGGTAAAAGAATAAAGAGAGTGATGAAATGGTAAAAGAAGTAATGACCTCAAACAAAGCAGTTGCAGAAGCTGTTAGATTAGCAAAACCACAAGTTATTCCTGTTTATCCGATTACTCCGCAAACTACAATCTCAGAATACTTGGCACAATATGTTGCTGATGAAAAAATTGATGCAAAATATGTTAAAGTGGAATCCGAACACAGTGCAATAAGTGCTGCTGTCGGTGCCAGCGGTGCCGGAGTAAGAGTATTTACAGCAACATCTTCACAAGGATTAATGTTAATGCACGAAATTCTATATGCAGCAGCAGGTATGAGAGTACCTATCGTTTTGGCTGATGCAAACAGGGCAATTTCTGCTCCATTAAACATTTGGAATGACCAGCAAGACTCCATTGCTCAAAGAGATGCTGGATGGTTACAAATTTATGTTGAAAATGCACAGGAAGCATTGGATACCACATTAATGGCTTATAAAGTTTCAGAAAATCCTGACGTATTGCTTCCGTCAATGGTATGTCTGGACGGATTCATCCTGACTCACACCGTTGAACCGGTAGAAATTCCAGATCAGGAAAACGTGGATGCGTTTTTACCTCCATATGTTCCGGAACATGCATTCCTTGATCCAAAGCAACCAATGTCAATCGGTAACTTTGCAGATCCGCAATATTATACCGAAGCAAGATACGCAATGGAAGTTGCAATGACCAAATCACTTGATGTTATCCAACAGACATGTGATGAGTTTGCAGAAATCTTCGGAAGAAAATACGGTCTTGTCGAACCATACAAAACCGAAGACGCTGAAATCATATTCGTTGCAATGGGATCTCTATGCAGTACCATCAGAGTAATGGTAGATCAGTTAAGAGAAAAAGGCGAAAAAGTCGGTTTGCTTAAAATCAGAGCTTACAGACCATTCCCTGTTGAAGCTATTACCGAAGCGGTTAAAGACTGTCAGAAATTAGCTGTTATCGATAAAAACTTCTCTTTCGGAATAGGTGGAGCACTTTATGCAGATATGAAAGTTAAAATCGATAAGGAAATGTATGGATTCGTTGCCGGTTTAGGCGGAAGGGACATAACCCCTGAATTCATAATGGAAGCATATGAAAAAACAAAAGCGCCAGAACAAGATGTTACATGGCTCGGACTTAAGGAGGAATAGATATGGATATACCTGATAAAGATTTATTGGCACCAGGACACAGAGGATGTGCTGGTTGTGGAGCATCAATCGGTGTAAAATTAGCTCTCAATGCTTTAGGCGAAAATACTGTAGCTATTTCTGCTACCGGTTGTCTTGAAGTTATGACTACACCATACCCTGAATCCGCATGGGAAGTTCCATTTATTCACGTAGCTTTCGAAAACTCAGGTGCTGTTGCATCCGGTGTTGAAGCTGCATTAAGGATACAGGGAAAAGATGACGTGAACGTTGTTGCTTTCGGTGGTGACGGAGGAACCGTAGATATCGGTTTACAATCCCTTTCAGGAGCCATGGAAAGAGGACACAACATGCTCTACATCTGTTACGATAATGAAGCATACATGAATACCGGTATTCAAAGAAGCGGAGCAACCCCATACGGTGCAAGTACAACCACTTCACCAAAAGGTAGCGCAAGCTTTGGAGAAGACAAACCTAAAAAAGACATGCCTATGATTATGGCAGCCCACGGAATTCCATACGTGGCTACAGCATCAATCGCATACCCTGAAGACTTTGTAAACAAGGTCAAAAAGGCAGCCTCAATCAAAGGACCTGCATACATTCACTTGCAGCAACCATGTACTACAGGTTGGGGATTCGACCCTTCAAAAACAATTGAAATGGGCAGATTGGCTGTAGAAACCGGATCATGGATATTGTACGAAATCGAAAACGGTGAATTCAACATTACTTTCACCCCTGAAGAAATCAAACCTGTAAAGGAATACTTATCCGTACAAAAAAGATTCAGACATTTACCTGAAGAGCAAATCGAAAAGATACAAAAATACGTAGACGCACAATGCAGTGAATTAGGATTATAGGAGGCAAAGCATGGAAAAAATTTCCGTAAACAGCAATATGTGTGACGGATGTCTCAATTGTGAAAACATGTGTGCATCCATACACTCTGCATCCCGAATTAAAATCATAGAACATGATTCCTCCTTTTACGGTATTGTATGTCAGCACTGTGAAAGTGCCCCTTGTATCAAAATCTGTCCGACCGACGCAATTACAGACGAAAAGGTCGACACTGAAAAATGTATCGGCTGCGGATTGTGTGTCATGGTCTGTCCGTTCGGCGCAATGACCTACAAGTCAAGCATCGCCGAGAAATGTGACCTATGTGCCGACAGGGAAGAAGGTCCTGCATGTATGAAAGCATGTACCAAAAGGGCCATTACACGTGTCGATCCTGAAAAGGTCAGGCTTAAAAACCAGGAAAAATACCTGGCAAAACTTGCAGGAGTTTATGAGCCGGACAGCAAAAAAGGCGGATTTGTTCACGTAATAACTAGTCAAGCAAGAGCAAGATTAGTTCTTGAGGAATAGGAATATTCTATGAACTGTTTAAATTGTAAAACTTGTGAAAGTGACTGTCAACTCAGAGAAGTTGACACACCTTCCTTATTTTGTATGAACTGTACACCATCAGAAGCACCATGCCTGAAGGAATGTCCCAACGATGCCATTGAAGTATTGGGCGGAGCCATTACCATAAATGAAGAGAAATGCGATAAATGCAGACAGTGCGTTGATGTCTGTCCGATTGGAGCCATCCATATTTAACTAATTTTTCTTAATAAACTTAATAATAAATGAGTATTATATTTATTTTAATTTTATTGCAATTTAAAAAAGAAATATGAATGAAAATTAAGAAAAAATGACTTTAAATTCACAATATACCATATTGTCCATCAAAAGTAAATTTTTTACAAAGCCAAAATAAATGTAAGATATTAATTAGATGCTACATTATCATGAACTAATCAAAAGAAGGTTAATTTAATGATATGAAAGTGTAAAAATCTGGAACCTATTATATTTATATAATACGTATTCACATATATTAAAGTGTAATATTTTTTAGTCGTGATAATATGAAAAAAATACTATGTATTTTATTACTATTTGTTATTATATCAACAATGTCTTTTGTATCAGCGGAAGACAATTCTACAGTAAATGAATCAAACGATGACCCTGTAATAGAAAATTATAATTTAACTATGTTGAATGAAATAGATTATATAAGTATTGGAGCTGTAGAAAAATATCCTATGAGTATAATTAATGAAAAACAAAGTAACTATGTATCTTCACCCAATAATTATACAGTAAAATATTATGATTGCACATTTGATGGAAATATAACCCTAGAAATTACAATTTTTAATTCTATGAATGGGAAAATTTATTTTTCTTTTTTAAATAATACTGGAATTGAATTAATTAATTCAACAGCAACATATACACTGCACAATTTAGAAAAAGGACAATATAAATATGAAATCTTTTATACTGGAGATAAAGGAAATTTTACGATAAATAATTTATTTTTCAGGATTTTTTCTTTTAATTCACCATTAATATCTGAAAATAATAATATTACTATGATTTATAAAGATGGAACCAAATTTACAACTACTTTATATGATGATTTAGGTCACACTGTTGAAAATAAAACAATATATTTAGAAATCAATGGGGTTACATATGCTAAGAAAACTGACAATAATGGAAAAGTTTCTTTAAATTTAAATTTAAATCCTGGAAAATATGAAATTATAACCTACTTTAAAGGAACTACTGTTCGTGCAGGTAATTTAACTAAATCCAATATAACAATATTACCTACTTTAAACTCAGAAGACTTAATTAAAATATACAAAAATCACTCCCAGTTTCTTGTAAAAGCTATTGATTCAAAAGGCGAAATCCTCATAAATAAAACCCTAATATTTAATATTAATGGTGTTTATTACAATAGAACAACTAATTCAAGTGGAATTGCAAAATTAAATATTAATTTAAATCCCGGGAAATACATTATAACCACCAAAAACCCAAATGATGACTGCACCATTAGTAACACAATTACTGTTTTATCATCAATTATTTCTAATAACTTAATAAAAGTTTATAAAAATAATACACAATATTTAGTCAAAATTGTTGATGGAACTAATAATACTATTTCTAATATTAATGTATCCATGAATATTAATGGAGTATTTTATAATAGAACAACTAATTCAAGTGGAATTGCAAAATTAAATATTAATTTAAATCCCGGAAAATACATTATAACCACCAAAAACCCAAATGATGGATGTGTTATTAGTAATATTATTGAAGTAACTTCTTATTTATTTACACAAGATTTAGTAAAATATTATAAAAATGAATCAAAATTTATTTCCCGATTAGTTGATTTTAACTATAATCCAGTTTCTAATGCTGAAATAGTATTTTCAATTAATGGAAAAAATTATACAAAATTTACAGACAAAAATGGTTTTGCAACTTTATCAATTAATTTATATCCTGGAAGTTATGAAATATACACAACATGTGGAGAGTATAAATCAAAAAATAATATTGAAATATTAACAACATTATTCGATTTTAATGAAAGAAATTTAACTGTTGATTATATGAAATTTGAAGAATATAAAGTCCATATATTAGATGGTAATGGAAATCCTGCTAATAATACCCCAGTTAATTTTAATTATGCAAATAAGGATTATGTGTTTTTCTCGGATAATAATGGTGATGTTACATTCAAACCAGAACGTATAAATCAAATGAATAAATTAACAGTAGAATACAACGGATACACATTATCAAATAATGTTTACTTTAACATATATCCATATTATCCTGCAAATCTAATAAATAAAACAGTTTATAGAATATAAATAGGAGATTAAAATATGAAAAGATTAACAATAATTTGTTTTATGATTTTAATATTTGTATTATGCATATCTGCTACATATGCAAGTGAAAATGATACTGATATTAATGAAAACATAATTAATGAAAATAATTTTGTTATTGAAAGCAATATTAACAATGAAAATTTCGTAAAACTACTTGATGATGGGATTGCACAAAAAATTAATAAAAGTCAGTCAGATAGTCAAATAATTGAACTTAAACCAATTTATACAAATTTAACAGAAAATTGTACCAGAACAGCGAATTTATATCCAACATTATGTATTCAAAGTGATATAGTATACCAAGGAACAAAATTAAATTTCTACATGATTGATGAAAACAATAATATGATTAATCTTAATGGTGAATCAATTGATATTGGTATTAATGGAAGATCATATACAAGAACTTTTGATGAAAATGGAATTGCATCACTAAACATAAATTTACTGCCGGGTTCTTATAGTGCCATATATTTATACCATGGTAATAATAATTATGTTCCATGTTATGGAACTAGCACAATAAATGTGACACAAAAAAGTTCTATTGTTGTTCCATATTCTTTAGCCGTACATACTGGAAATACAGGATATGGTTTTAAAACTAAACTAATTGATGAATTTGGTGTTCCAATTTCCAATCGAACTGTCCACATAACCATACATGGAGTAACCTATTTAAGAACTAGTGATGAAAAAGGAATTGCATCACTAAATATAAATTTGCCTGCAGATTCTTATTCAATGAGTATTTGGTACGAAGATGAAAATAAAGGATATGCCTCATGTTCTCCAGTATCTTGGACATTATATGTTTTAAATTCAAATAATTTAAATCAACCAATTATTTCATCAACAACTTCTATTGTCCCTACAGGATCACAATTTCAAGTTAAACTAACAAATAGTAATGGAAATGGCCTTTCTGGAAAAAGTATCATTGTAACAATTGGAAATAATCTTACAACAATTACTACTAATTCAAATGGAATAGCTACATATACAATACCAACTAGTTTTAATAATGGATATTATGCCGTTACCATGAATTTTATAGGAGATACTAATTATAAATCAGCAACTGCATATAAATTATTATTAATTCCAAACTTGAGTTATTCGAATACTTATTCAACTTCTGATCCTAATGGAGGTACAGAATATACTTTAGATTACTATAAAACAGAACCAGATTCTTATTGTAATTATTCATCAAATTATGTAACATCTTTAAAAAATTCTTTAATTTCATCATGTAGTGACGATTTAGAAAAAGCTATTTCAATACAAGCATAATGTGAAAGAATAACTTATGATCATTATTATAATCATGTTTATGGAGGATTAGGATCATTATTAAGAAATAAAGGAAATTGTATGGACACAACGGCTTCGTTAGTTACATTATGTAAATCAGCAGGATTGGCAGTACGCTATGTAATAGGAAATGGTAATGGTGTAAATAATGAAGGTCATGCCTGGGCTCAAATTTGTATCAATAATAAATGGATTGTTTCTGAACCAACCAATACAATTCTATTTGGTTATTGGGCTCATGGATATACCTATTCAACAAAATTTTATTGTCCATTATCATCGTTATATTTTAATCAATAAAATGGAGTGATAAAATGAAAATAATATATATAATACCAATAATTGTAATCATATTATTATGTGGTGCATATGCAAATATATTAAATACCGACATTATTATTAATGACAATACACAATCTGCAAATAATATTAATGAAACAAAAGATATGATAGATTTTAAAGAACTAATAAATTCAAACCAAACAGAGAATATTTTATTAAGTTACAATATCCCTACTTCAAATAGTATTAAAACAACAGTTAATAACATTAGTACTAAAGAGTCTTCTTTTTTAGAGTTTGCTAATAGCAATTCATATGAAATTACTGAAGATTCAATAAAATTTAATGGAACTTCCATATACACTAAATTTCCAGAATACGAAATGAATAAATATTCATCAGCATTAAATAAAAAAATTATTGTTTATCATGAAGATGGTTCAGATACTTATTATCCAAGCCAAGAAGATATGATAAATGAGATGAATGCTAAAGCAGGAGGAATAAAACCAACATACTACGAATATTCACATTCAAAATCATATGAACATGCTCCAATTATAGCTAATGACAAACCCATTGAATTAGATTTTTTAAATTAGATAGTTTTTAACTATCTCTTTATATTTTTTTCTACAACATGATATATATTTAAAAATTATGTATGAATTAATTTATTTTGTATGAACTGTACACCATCAGAAGCGCCATGCCTGAAGGAATGTCCCAACGATGCCATTGAAGTATTGGGCGGAGCCATTACCATAAATGAAGAGAAATGCGATAAATGCAAACAGTGCGTTGATGTCTGTCCGATTGGAGCCATCCACATCTAAACTATTTTTAATAATATTTATAACATTTTAAAACCATACATAATAGTAATTAATTTTACAAGGGTTTTTATTTTGATTTCAAAAGATGTTATAAAAGAGAAAGTTTATGAGCTTTACAGGCAGGCCGTCATTGTTCTCGGTGATGATGTAAAAAAATCACTTGAAGATGCGCTTAAACGTGAGGAACATGAATTGGCCAGGCTAAATATTGAAGCTATCTTGAAAAATATTGAACTTGCAGAAGAAAAAGGCATTCCTATGTGCCAAGATACAGGTCTGCCCGTTGTTTTTGTCAAATTGGGTAACGTTGAAGTTGAAGATTTGCGCAAAGGGATAGAGGAAGGTATCGAAAAGGCAACGAAGGAAGTCCCTATCCGGCCAAATATCGTGGATCCGCTGTCACGCAAGAATACGAACATTAATGTGGGAGATTACATCCCCCCAATTGATATCGAGCTGATTGATGAAGATTATCTTGAAATAACCATTTTACCGAAAGGATTCGGTTCAGAAAACAACAATGCCATGAAAATGGCTCTTCCGGCTGAAGGAATCGAAGGCATTAAGGAGTTCGTTGTCGAATCAGTTCTTAAAGCAAAAGGAAAACCATGCCCTCCAACCGTTGTGGGTGTTGGAATCGGAGGAACATCTGATTTATGTTTAAAATTGGGTAAAAAGGCTTTGCTTGGAAAAGTGGGCGAGAGAAACCCAGATCCGGAAATAGCTAAACTGGAAGAAGAGATTCTTGAAGAGATTAATGCCTCCGGAATCGGACCGATGGGTCTTGGCGGAAAAACCACCACTTTAGATGTAAAAATCCTTAAAGCACATACCCATACTGCAGGCCTTCCAATCGGAGTCTGCATCCAATGCTGGGCGGACAGGCATGCTACCGGAAGGATTTACGATAAATAGTAAATAAATATGGATTTCGGCTTTTCATACGTCGGGGCGATATTTCTGATAATGCTTTTTGCTCCAAACTTAATCTGGACAAAAAACAAACCCTCAGATTACGATGAATATGTAAAAAATGAAAACAGGATACTGTCCGTCCTTGAAAGGGTTGGACAGATTCTAGTTGTCTGTTTTTCACTGATTTTTACAGACTTTAACGTCAGATTTTCCTGGCAGATAATAATATTAATCATGGCATTCGCATTAATGGTGCTCTATGAAATCTACTGGATAAGATATTTTAAAAGCGAGAAAAGAATGCGGGACATGTATTCAGGCTTTTTGGGAATTCCGGTTGCCGGTGCGACATTGCCTGTCTTGGCATTTCTATTACTGGGAATCTACGGCAAAAACATCCCATTAATCATTGCAACATTAATTTTAGGGATTGGCCACATAGGAATCCACCTGAATCATGCAAAAGAATGCCGTTAACCAAACCTCCCTGAAATATAATTCTGCGTTTTCTCTTCTTCAGGATTTGAAAATATCTGTGAAGTCCTTGCGCTTTCGATAATTTCACCATCCAAGAAAAATGAAGTGAAATCTGACGCTCTGCTTGCCTGCTGCATATTGTGGGTTACCAGAACAATCGTATAATCTTTTTTTAGCTCCTGAATCAAATCCTCAATCTTTAAAGTTGAAAGCGGGTCAAGTGCGGAGCATGGCTCGTCCATCAGAATGACTTCCGGATTGACTGCAATGCTTCTTGCAATGCACAGCCTCTGCTGCTGGCCGCCGGACAATTTAAGAGCAGACTGGTGAAGCTTGTCTTTGATTTCATCCCACAGTCCAACGGACTTTAGGCAATTCTCAACAACTTCATTAATGCGGCCGGAATCATCCTCACCGGCAATTTTCAACCCGTAGGCCACATTTTCAAAAATTGATTTGGGAAATGGATTTGCCTTTTGAAATACCATTCCGACTCTTTTTCTTAAACTAACGACATCAATGTCATCGTCATAAACGTTTTTGCCATCCAGACTGATGCTTCCGCTGCATTTAAAGTTTTTCAATAGGTCGTTCATGCGATTAATGGATTTCAAGAATGTTGATTTGCCGCATCCTGAAGGGCCGATAATCGAATGGATTGACTTTTCGCGGATATTCAGATTAATGTCGCTTAATACCTGTTTATCGTCAATATTTACATTGAAATCTTCAGCTTTAATTTTCATTTAGATTCCTCCGATTTTATTTTGATACCTGTTAATCAGATAATTGCTTAAAACTGTTATTATCAAGATTATTATCAGCAGCACAGCTGCCGTTGCATATGCATTTTCAATTGAAACTCCTTCCGTAGCTAAAATGTATAAATGAAGGGGTAGAGGTCTTCCAGCATCGAATATTGATAACGGAATCGCAAATGTCGAGCCGACAACAAACATGACCGCAGCCGCTTCCGAAATGGCTCTGGTCAACGCAAGGACAACTCCTGTGAAAATCCCTGAAAGTGCTGAAGGCAAAATTACGGAAGTTATTGCCTGCGATTTGCTGGCGCCCAAGGCCAGGCTAGCCTGGGTTAATTCCACGGGAATTGAATTCAAGCTGACTTCCGATACCTGAAATATGGTTGGAATTGACATTAATGCCAAGACCAGAGATGCGCAAAGCAGCGACCAGTCCAGTTTTAAAAAGAGAATGAAAAATGCAAATCCGAACAGTCCGTAAACGATTGAGGGAACCGCCGCCAAGGTCTGTGAGCAGAATCTTATGATTCTTGTGAGATTATCATTCCTGCAGTATTGGGTAACGTAGATTGCAGAGCCCACAGATATCGGAACTGAAATCAATGCCGTTAACACTACCAGATAGAGACTGGAGAGAATCATCGGCAGTATTCCGCCCGATTTACCCGAATCGATTGGATTTGAAAATATGAATTCGAAATCAACCAAAGGCAGGCCCTTAAGCAGAATATATGAAATTATAACCAGAAGAATTGATACCGTAAGAGCAGCGGAAGACGTAAAAAGCAGTCTTTTTGTGAAATCCATTTTAACACCCCCATTTATGTTGAATGTATGTGGAAATTAACATTAATACAATAATAATTGCAAATAGGATTAATGCGCTTGCAAACAATGCATTATAGTGAATATCCATTGCATAACCCATTTCCAAAGCAATATTTGACGCCAATGTCCTTACCGGATCGATTAATGAATTTGGAATCTGTGCAACATTTCCGACAATCATTAATACAGCCAGCGTTTCGCCCACTGCACGTCCCAGACCCAGAATTATTCCGGTAAAGATTCCTGGAAGTGCGCATGGGATTATGATGTGGCGAATCGTTTGAAAATGACTTGATCCCAATGCCAATGATGCCTGCCTATAGTCAAATGCCACATTGCTGATTGCATCCTGAGAAAGCGAAATTATCGTTGGCAGAATCATTATTGCAAGAACGATTGATGCGGTTAAAATGCTAAAGCCTGTGCCTCCAAGGTTTTCCCTGATTAACGGCACAAGAACAGTCAACCCAAAAAATCCATAAACTACAGATGGAATTCCTGCCAATGTCTGTATTATAGGTTTAAAAAGTTCTTTGACATAGTCTGAAGCAATCTCTTCAATGTAAATGGCTGTAGTTAGGGATAATGGAACTGCAATCATTAACGCCAGAAAGCTCACCGTTAAGGTCGACAATATCATTGGAAATGTCCCGAAAATTTCCATATCCGGCAGCCATTTTAAACCAGCAAGCATTTCCTGAAAACCGATTTGGCCAAAGGCCGGCATGGACTGTGAAATCAGAAAAAACAGCATTAATCCGATGATTAAAGTTAATATAAGTGTAATAAAAAGCAATCCGTTTTCAATCAGCTTTTCATTCATTTTTAACACCACAAAGAATTTTGTTTTCATTTAAGACTTCATCCGCTTCACCAGTATCTAGCCAATCAACGAAATCCTTCATTTCCTCGCTTTGTTCGTCATTAATGAGAAGCAAAAATGGTCTTTGAATCAGGTATGAATTATTCTCTATTGAACTTTCGCTCGGAT
Organism: Methanobrevibacter millerae; assembly: GCF_900103415.1. Classification (NCBI taxonomy): domain Archaea; kingdom Methanobacteriati; phylum Methanobacteriota; class Methanobacteria; order Methanobacteriales; family Methanobacteriaceae; genus Methanobrevibacter; species Methanobrevibacter millerae. The sequence goes on along the minus strand of NZ_FMXB01000011.1, from coordinate 80,295 downwards.
AGACCCCATTAATGGCCAATGCCTTGATATCATCATCCAGATATGAAAATGATACGATGCCTATAGATGAAGTGTCCTGCTGGATTGCCTGTTTAATTGAACCCTGCGAATTCAAAACGATAGCTTGCGATAAAATAGGGGTTTGATTCATTACACTATGTTTAAACGCATCCAAGGTGCCGGATGCTTCTTCGCGAACAAAGACGTTAATCTCCTGATTTTCACCTCCCACCTGATTCCAGTTAGTAATATTGCCGCCAAAAATTCCTCTGATTTCCTCTTCTGACAAATCGCTTACATTATTTGAAGGATTTACAGCGACAATTATGCCTTCACGGCCCAATTCATATTGCGTAAAGTTATAATCGTTATCCAGTTCCTTTGAGCACATACCGATGTCTGCAACATCAGCATTAACACACTTAATAGCCATGTTGGATCCGCCTCCCTGAACATTAATCGATGCATCAGGATGGCTTTTCTTATATTCTTCAACCAGATCTTCGCAAACCGGCTGAATAGATGTAGAACCAATAATATTAATTTCCTGAGAGTTTGCGTTTCCTTGAATTAACAGCAATGCCCCCAGGCATAATATTAATGAGAATATAATATATTTCCTAGTTTTTTTCATTGTTCTCACCGTACAATAGACTTATGGTGAGGAAGTATATATACTTTGCTTTTTGTGAACAAAATTTCACTAAATAGGAAATAATTTTTGAAAAAAAAATAAATTAATTTAGCCTGAATGAACGTGGAGTGGTCGGCCTTGGAATATTGTCATGAAACTCAATGGCAACGTCCCTGATTTCAACTGAAATGTCTCCGATTCTTTCAAAAGCCTTGATTACCCTAAACAAGTAAATGAAATAGTTGGAACGTTCCTTTTCATCGAAAGAACTTTCAGCCATTTGGGTAGCAATCAGGTTAATGGCTTTGGTCTGAAGGATATGGATGGACTCTTCCAGTTCCATAATGTCATCCTTTAAATCCGTATCCCCTTCCAGAAACGCAAGCATTGACAGACGAATCATCTTTTGAGCCGTCTTATACATTTTCTTTAGCTTTTTAAGGATGGATTCGTTAATCTCATAAACTTCATTGATAGCGAATTTAGCAATATGGGCGCAGTAATCGCCGATACGCTCCAGATCGTATGCAACTTCATTATACAAGAGAGATTTTGAAAGCTCCGAATGCTGATTGATGCTGGCAATGGTTTCAACGGAAGTTCTAACTTTTTCAACCATGTTATTGGTAGTATAATCCATTTCCAAAGCCTTGTTGGCCATATCCGTATCAGATTCAAGAATTGCATTAAAGGACATTTCAAGCTGATAATTCACGTGCTTGGCCATGTTAAAGAGCATGTCATTAATTAAAACGTTGCCGGAAATATTTTTTGGAGTAACATAATCCCCCAATGATTCCGCAATCTGCTCGTAGCTTTTCAAGTCTATCATATATGCCCTTTTAATGGCTCCTTCCTTAATTAACGGCTGTATCAATTGGGAAACGTATCTTCTGGAAATTCCCAGTCTTTCCGCAATCTCATCCTGAGTGGCGGGATTTTCATATAGAATCAAATCCAGAATGTCCTTTAAAGTCTTGTTTTTCTTAGCCATACTATCTATTTTTTATAATCATCAAGTAAATCATTGGATTCAAAATGAAATCCTTCAGATGATTCATTTATTTTTCTATGAGAAGATTTATAATCGTTTTTAGGAGGATATCTTTTAGGTTCGCCTTTTCTAGGATGTGTGTGCTTAAGCTCCAAATTATCCCGATTCCTGCGGGATTTGCTGCGGTGAGTTTCTTTCAGTTCCAAATCATCCAGATTTATGCGGGATTTTCTCTCATAAGTCTGCTTCATTTCCAAATCATCCTGATTATTTAGGGTTATGCTGCTTTTTATTGAACTGAATTTTTGGGAATTTCTTGCAGAGGACAAAATATTGTGAATGACATAAATCAACAATATGAAAGCTATTATTGCTATCGGGAAATCAAAGAAATCGAAAATCATATCATATACCTGAGATATGTTTCCTCCGATATCTGAAAATCCTCTGGCCAAAAATATTAATCCGATGAAGAATATTAATATTCCGTCATTTCTTGTAACAATATCCCTTTTTAAAATAAAAGGATAAACGCTCATTACAATTAAAGACAACCCTAAAATCCTATACAGATTATTGGATGCAATTCCCTGAATTGATAAATAGATATTCAAAAACACACGAGGCAGTATTCCCCATTCAGATAGGAATGCCAGAATCAGCAGCAATTGAATTATCAGAATAACCACCAAAGGAAATATGAATGCAATATCCCATTCAAAATTGGAAGGAAGCTTTGCATCGCTTACAGGCTTTTCCAGGGCTTCAGACAGCACATTATAGAGAACAGATGACAATACTGACCCGATAATTGTACCCGCAACACCTAAAACAGCCGTTGTTATGGCAACAAAAGCGGAAATACATGCTACTAAAATAATTTTTGAATGATTCAAAGTACCACCTAAAAAAAATAAATTAAAATAAATGCATATAATACATTTATTTTTCTTATTTAAATACTTTAATATTATACAATTGTTAAAGCATTAGGTACTTTCTTTAAAATGTTTTCCTTAACAGGAATCATTGTGGATGAGGCTATTGAAAAGTCAGCTTCTTTTGATGCGGAAACATCGTCTTCAGCCGGAATGATTGTGGCGTTCAATTCTTCTTGCAGGTTGTCAACACTGATGTTTTGTACCCAAGGGTCAGTATCGGCAAGGATAATCTCATCAACTTTATTATCCAATTCCTTGGCGATAACCCATGATATGAACCTGGCGCCGTGCAATGCAATGGTATTTCCTTCGGCGAGGCTTACGATTTCATCAAGGGTATGCTTTAACTCAATTTTTTTATACATATTGGAGCTGACAAGCGTTGCCCAATGGGCGTCTCCGATTGCGTATGAGCCTATTTTGGCAGGATAAATGTAATCAGGTCCTGCAATCTTGACTGCAGTGGCCAGTGCAAGCAGATCATGCTTCTGGACAGGCAATCCTCTGTTAGGGAACTCTTCATTGATGATTTGAATTACTCTTGGAAGACCGAACTTGCCTCTTCTTGCCGTTCCAGGCTCAAATCCGCACATGTATCCGTGGTGGTTTTTAGGAAAACCAGTAATTACCATGTTCAATCCTGATCTCAGACCCGCACGGACTTCATGTTCATAAGCTCCGTTGGTTGCTACGACCTTTCCCGGAGCAAGTATTCTGGCTGCAGCTATTGTCTTTGCAAAGGAATCCGTTGTGTTTTCGCACCTGTTGAACGGACCTCCTTCAACTACAATAACGTCTGCGCCGATTTCGATTGACTTTTCAAATCCTGTAATAACTTCATCGTAGCCGTCACCGACAAACATGATGGATTCCAGTCCTCTGCCGTACTTTTTGGCCAGCTTTGCAATGTCTTCAGCTTCCCTTAACGGTGCTGCATGGCCGTCGCCAGTCTGTTCGGAGGTCACATTGACGGCAACTGATGATGACAGCTTTACCCAGTCTTCCTTGTCGGGCTTTTGCTCCAGTTCCTTATCAATGAGCCTTTCATGAATCCTTCCTCTAGGACATTCGGTAAATGCAGGTCCCTTGTTGTAGCATTCTCCTCCGCATCCGCTGATATGTTTAGGAAGCCTCATGGCCCCGTTTTCTCCAAAATGATCCAAATCCAGTGGCACGTCAACGATATCATGAACCTTCTGCATTACTTCGACTCCGCGCATTCCAAACTTCTCACCTATATCGGAAAATGCATATGCGCAGATATGGATAGGTGCGCCAATCATATCCGCCAGCCTGCAGTTTCCAAGCAAATCCATTAACTCCAAATCAGAAGCGCATGTTCCTGCAACAACTTCGGTCAAATCACAGCCTAAAGGAAATCTTTTAAATTGCATTCCCAGTTTCATCGTATCCTCAAGGGACAATTGGGAAATCGCATCGACAACTTCCGTCACATCCTTATTTTCCATTTTTGATATCTCGATTGCTGCTGCATCATCATGAATCGCTTCTTTGATTAAATCATACATAACATCAATACCCCAACTTATTCTAGTAAATAATTGTATTATAATATATTATATAAATTTTGATTTTTAATCGCTGAGTATTACTAAAACATCAAAATTAGCCCTAAAAATAATACTCAGTAATAACAAAACCATTAAAATCGTGCAAAAAGTAATAACTCGAAAAATAGATAAAAAAATATATATACATCGAAACCGTAAAATAATAAATATTACTACATGTAAATTTTGTATTAATTCGCTTATTACTTTATATCCAAAAAAGTAATATTTTAAATTAATATACAGTTTATAACAAGTAATAATTATTTGAAAAATCCGGATTAACAACCATGTTAAATATCTATCAAATATGTCAACTTTTTTCAAATAGTTAAAACTGTAGTAAAGATTTCTTTAAAAACACCTTTTAAGGAAAATTAAAAAATTATAAGGAGAATTAAAAAATGAAAGTAGCAATTTTAGGTGCAGGATGTTACAGAACACATGCTGCAAGTGGAATTACCAACTTCTCAAGAGCTTGTGAAGTTGCAGACGCAACCGGAAAAGAAAACATCTCAATGACTCACTCTACCATTGAAATGGGTGCTGAATTGTTAGAATTAGCTGGTGTAGATGAAGTAGTTGTATCCGACCCAGTATTCGACGGAGATTTCACTGTTGTAGATGACTTTGACTACGCAGAAGTTATTGCAGCCCACAAAGCAGGAAACCCTGAAGACGTAATGCCTGCAATCAGAGCAAAAGTTAACGAATTAGCTGAAACCGTACCTAAACCAGCAAAAGGTGCTATTCACTTTACTCACCCTGAAGACTTAGGTATGAAATGTACTACTGACGATTCCGAAGCTGTTGCTGACGCTGACTGGGTTATGACCTGGTTACCTGAAGGAGGTATGCAGCCTGACATCATCAAAAACTTCGCTGATGACATTAAAGAAGGCGCTATCGTAACTCACGCATGTACTATTCCTACTACCGGATTAAACAAAATTTTCGAAGACTTAGGAACCAACGTAAACGTAGCTTCCTACCACCCAGGTGCTGTACCTGAAATGAAAGGACAAGTCTACATTGCAGAAGGATTTGCTGACCAAGCTTCCATCGACACTTTAATGGACTTAGGACAAAAAGCAAGAGGATCTGCATTCACCTTACCTGCTAACATGGTTGGTCCTGTTTGTGACATGTGTTCAGCTGTAACCGCTATTACCTACGCAGGTATCTTAGCTTACAGAGACACCGTTACCCAAATTTTAGGTGCTCCTGCAGGATTCGCACAAATGATGGCTAACGAAGCATTAACCCAAGTAACCGCATTAATGCAAGATGAAGGTATCGACAAAATGGACGATGCTTTAAACCCAGCTGCATTATTAGGTACTGCTGACTCAATGAACTTCGGTTCCTTAGCTGAAATCGTTCCTACAGTATTAGAATACTTAGGCAAAAATGAATAAACACATTTAAATAAGTTATTTGTTGATTTCAAATCAACATTTTAACTTATTTTTTAATATTTAAGCCAAAATTAAGTATTAAAAAATAGGTTATAGATTTTTTTAGAAGTTTGGTGTTAAATTGATTGATGAAATATTTAAAAAAGCAAAAGAAGGCAAAGAATTAAGCGATGAAGAATTTTTAGAGTTATTGAGAATTGATGACGATGAAAATTTAGACAAGCTATTTAAGATAGCAGCCGACATAAGAGACGATCAATCAAAAACCATTAAATTAACATCAACAGTTCATATTACCAATAAATGTCAAATACAACCTAGATGCGCTTATTGCGGATTTGCAGAAAAGACATCATCAAAAGGATATTACAACGCATTTTACAAATCCAATGACGAAATTCTAAAAGCAGTCCTGTCAATAACAGACGCACATATCCCTCGCGTTAGTTGTTCCGGAGGATACGGATATAAAGGAAAGCAGGCAGTTAACGCATGCAAAATCGTTAAGGAAAATACTGATCTGGAGATTCTGGTCAATGTTGGAGGAGACCTGACTCCCGAATCAATTAAAAAGCTTGCAGAGCTTGGAGCCGACACTGTTTGCTGTAACCTGGAAACGATTAATGAAGAGGTATTCAATAAAATCAAACCTGGAGACTCATTATCTCAACGAATCAAAACATGCCAGTTAGTATGTGATGCAGGAATCGGTTTATCATCAGGTCTCTTATTAGGCATTGGTGAAAGCCCTGAAGACAGAATCAGACACTTGCGTTTCTTAAGCACGTTTGAGACATTAGAAGAAATTCCTATAATGGGTTTTAATCCATACAAAGATACCCCAATGGCAAATCATCCTGCATTCCCCCTAAAAGAGCAGCTGAAGATTGTTGCAGTGACAAGAATCATGTATCCTGACATCAGAATTACGATGCCTACACCAACCGTAGGCCCTGAAAATGTGGAATATTCACTTAAAGCCGGAGCAAATAATCTTGCAACAGTAATAGCTGAAAATTATCCTTTGGAAGTTAAAGGTGTAGGATCTCCGGAATATGGGAACTACACAGAAGTAGTTAACGTGATTGAGAAGTTAGGCTTGATACCTCAAACTATTTAATATTCTTTTTTTATATGTGATATTATGGCATTTGAAAAAATGATTAAAAATGCATTTGAAGAGTCCAGAAACAATACCAGACTGGGAGATACTTTTGAAGAAATTAACGAAATTCAGGACTACATCAGAAATGCTCAAAAAATTTACGTACCGAACAAGAACGGAATAAAAGTGGAAGTGCTGAATGAAGTTCTGGATGAATACGGCCTGCCTCCGGCCAGAATACTTCAAATCAATACAAACACTGCAGATACGAGCAGAATTCCCGCTCTTGCAAAGGCATATATGGCTCTTGACCAAAGTGACGGCGACCTTATAATAGCCAGAGGACGTCTGGGAATTCCCGGATCAGGCTCATTGCTTATTTTTATCGATAACAAGGGAAGGATATTAACTGCCGGAACATCTCCGTCCCACCTCATTCATCAAAAATCAATCGAACAGGCCGTTTATGAAGAAGCATGCGAAGCGCTTGAAAAGATTGGTTTTAAAAAGATAGAAGGTTGAATCATGGATATTGAAACTGGAATAACCTCCGAAGTCCTGACGATTAAATCCGAAACTAAATTAATTGATATTTTCAACTCAATCATCTTTAAAAAATCCGAAGCTGTTTTTAATTACATTGAGGAATTGGATATTGACAAGGACTCAAGGATAGTTATTATCGGAACTTACCTGACCGGAATAGGAATCGTCAAGAAATTAAGCGAAAAATATGATAATATCCTCCTGATAGACATTTACTCTCATTTAAGGGAACTGCTGGACACGCCTGTAGGCGGCAAACTAAATAATGATGTTGAATTTTCAACGGATTTCGATTTGATATATGCCGGAGACGTTATAATCGATACCACAGGCTTTGGAGGAGTTAACGTTGAACAATCATCCAGAATCAATGCCAAAACGTTCATAATCGAAGACCCTATAGCCGAGGACAACGATGAACTTTTAAAAAATAAAAACAACATTCATGAGAGGTTAAACGCCTGCAGTGCCGAAAACAAGGCAATAATCAAAACGAAAGGAATTAATACCAAAACCTCCGGAACGATGACATTAACAATCGGCATTTTAACAAATGTTTTAAATAGCCTTTCCAAGAAGGAAGGAGTCTTATACTGTGCCGGAGAAATGGGATTTTTTGAAGAAGTTATTTTTAAGGAAAAGGACATAGATAAATTCATTGAACTGGCTGAAAGAAATGCGATTAAGATATCAACCATCAATCCCTTCATTCCGGACGAAGCGATACTTGAAGAACTGGATAAAATCGAGACAAAAATGATTTAAATGAAACTGAAAGACATTGTTGAATTTTTAAACGGAAAAATACCTCAGAAGCTGGCATTAAGCAGTGACAGCGTTGGATTTATGGGAGATTACGATTTAAACCAGGACATTAACAGCATTAAGATAATGATGGATTTATATCCTGATGACGACAGTTTCGGCGAAGGGACATTAATCATAACGCATCATCCCCCATTATTCAGCCCGAAAACACCCACATTTACTATTCACTCCAACTGGGACATTATAGAAGGGGGCGCCAATGAAGCCCTTGCGGATTCGCTGGATTTAAAAGTCATTGAATCATTTGACAAGGCAACGGGCATCGGGCGAATCTGTGAAGTGAACAAAAGCTTTTATGAATTCAAAGAAATAATTTTAGACAATTACAATAACGTCAATATAGTCAACAGGCCTGATGATGAAAAGATAATTGAAAAGGTGGGAATAATTTCCGGATTCGGCTTGAAAAATCCCGACTACATCAGATTGGCCAGTGATCTTAACCTGGAAATGCTGATTTCCGGAGATTTGACTCAGGAAAGCGCAGTTCTTGGCCATAATTTAGGTTTAACGTTAATTGATTTGGGCCACCACAACAGTGAAGTTCCCGGCCTTTATTATTTGAGAAATCTCGTTAGCAAACTCGACGTGGATTGTGAAGTAATTAATAGGATTCCAATTGAAAATATGGTGAAATAATGACAAACGATGAAATACAGAAAATGGAAGACAGACAAGTCCCTTATGGGAAAATAGACCTGGTCGGTGTTGGAAGATTGGGTTTAAGAATAGGAATCAACCTCATTCAGGTTCACAGGGGCGGACCGAAAGTAATCGGTGCGTTTGACGGACAGGAAATATCTGGCGGAGACGTTATCTTCACGCTTCTTGGAGCAGAAGCGGGCGAATCAAAACCGGAATTCCTTAAAAGAATCTGCACCCACGATGAGGATTTCAGAAAAGTCGAAAGCCACAGCGAATACATCACCGATGAAAATATCGATTTGATTGACGGCGACGTTGTAATCATCGTGATAGCCGGAGGAAACACCATCCCGACCGCTGCAAAGATAATTAAGCATGCCCATGAAAGGGGATCCAAAACAATCGGAACTGCAGGAATATTCGGATTCGGCAACGAAAACATTGAGTTCAAGGACATTTCAGAGTTTGATGACAACAATCCTGCCGTTGAAGAACTTAGAAAAGAGGGCATTACCGAAAATCACTTCCTGATAACAACCAATAAGCTCATCCGGGACAACGAACCGGTAACGCCATATACATTGGATGAAATCGCAAACAAAATAACTATGGAAGCATTGAAACTACTGAGAGATCAGCATGATTAAAATAGCTACAGCAGAATGCTTTACCCATGGGAAAATCGGCCTGGAGCTGCATGCGCTTGCTCAGGATTACGAAGGCAATTTCGCAGGCACATACATTGAAAACCCAGAGAAATACGGTGATTTCAACTATAATAAGCTAAGTGTTACCTGCAGTTTATTCATACCTACCATCGATGCGGTAAAGGATATCCTGAAGGTTGAAAAGCCTCCCGAGCCGGATTATCTTATTAAGGGCATTAAGGTCTATGACGAGTCCGGAGACAAAAAGGTAAGCAAAGTAATGGCTGAAGCTGTGATGGATCTGACATCCTGCGACATTGCAATCGGCACTACAGCCGGAATCGGCCATGGAGGAATTTGCATACTGACAAAGGATTATGAAATAATAACCACCAGCGACGTTTACACTGATTTGAGACAAAAAGATAGCGAAGAACTTTACCAAAGGCAATTAAGCGGAATAAAAAAAGCCATCGACATTACCCTACTTCTTTTAAATGAAAAAATCGACGAAATTAACTGTCTTGAAAACGTTGAAATTATTAAAAAATAGCTAGAAAGCCTTAGGGGGGATTCGAACCCCCGACTTCCACCTTACCAAGGTGGCGCTCTACCGCCTGAGCCACTAAGGCATAATCGAGAATATACATAAAAAACTTTTAAAAAATATAGTGCAGGAGAAGGGATTCGAACCCTCGAAGGCCTATGCCAGAGGATCTTAAGTCCCCCCCCTTTGGCCGCTCGGGCACCCCTGCATACAGTATAAATGTTTGTTTTCATAATATATAAATTTTTGGATTGATATTTATATTAACTGTCGAATCGAAAAAACTATTTAAGTATTAAAAGAGAAAATATATCCATAGGCAATTATTTTTAAAATAATTGAATCGTGGTGTATACATTGATGATTATAGATATGGAAGAATGTGGAATATGCGAAGATTGCATTGACGTATGTATGGAAGAGGCAATCAAGAAAAAAGCATATAAAGTAATTATTGACCCTGACAAATGCGATTCATGTGGCGAATGCATCGATGTCTGTCCTGTCGGGGCGATATACGAAGAATGATCGGAAATGAAAATCAAATTTACATTAATAGATTATGCCATAATAATACTGGTAATATGTGCAGTGGTATTTGCGTTTATTCATATTACCTCTCATGACGAGACAACCAGCGAGAGCACATCCTATGACTCTTCAACGCTGAATAAGATTGTTGAGAAATACCTGACTTATTACAGACAGGGATATATTGTAAATACGACTATCCACGGACATGACGCCAATACCGGAGAAGCAGTTACATTGGCCGGAAACATACTGTGGATGGACGACGATAGGGGAAGCAATGTAAAAGCCCTCGTCAGCTCAAACGGCAGCCAATACCTTGTCGGATTGTATAATCATATTCCGAACGCTGATGTATACATTGACAGCATGACTTTGGAAATGAATGGAGACAAATACTCTAACCTGACTGAAATAAAGGCAAATCCTAAAAACGTTTCTTCCATCAGCGACCTGATTTCAGGAATCGGCAACGATACCGACTATGAAATTACCACAACGATTTCTGTCGATTCATTTGAAGGCAATAAAATCCAGGAAGTGATTAACGCACTGTTCCAAAGCGATGAAAGGATTTCCATTAAGGCTTCAAATACAGGACTTACAGACCAAATCAATATTGTAAGAGGAACTTCTGCGGAATTAACCCAGGCAAGTAATATTCTTGGAGACTTTAACGGCGTTACAAGCAAGATCACAATCCGGATTTATAACTGCAGCGATAATGACATCAATACCATAAAAAGCAATTTTGATGTCATAAACATTCAAAAATTTTAAGTTGTGTGATTTATGAGTTTCATTTATTCTAAATTAACATCTTTTTTAAACCGGATAAGTGATGAATTTCATAAATCATTTTTATTTACATTGATATTTACCGTATTGGGATTTATTGAAGACCAGTGGGTCAGAAGCTTCTTTATAGGCCTTTACCCCAGTGAAAACTTTTTGGGATTTTTAAAGAAAAACAATATTTTAAGAAATCATCTGTTCAATCCCCTGATTGTTCTGGTTGTATTTGCCCTGTTTCTGGCACTTTCCCTCACTCCGATTTCTGAAAGCCTTACCCAAACGCTGATTATAGCCTTCGTATTCTTTTTTATCGGATCCACAATACTTCCAAGGTTTTTCATTAACGACACCGAAAACATAGTGCTTTTTAATAAAAGAGACATTTATTCCATAGGATTCTGTCTGATATTAATCAGCGTTGCGTTTTTCTTCATAAGCATAGCGTCCGTTGGTGGAATACCATTGTTAAAGCCTTCAATCAGATATCTGTTAAAGCCCGCATTTACGATGCCTGTCTTTCTGATAATTCCCGGAACCGGGATACTTGCAAGCACCTATCTGAAGGATTTCCAGGAAGGAATCATAAGCAGGTCACAGGCCAGGTTCAGATTTCTCCTGCTTTTGATTATTAATGTAGGTATTCTGCTGGCTTTGGGCTACAGGACACCGCTTCTTGCAGCATTACTGCTTTTAATCATCATAGCTTACTTTGGAAACATCATATCCGTATGGGAAGTCGTTATCGCAGCACTGGTTGGCGTGGCAGCAATAATAGGAATCGGATACTACCGTTCAATCAAAGAATATACCATAAGCAGCGCAATAGATCCGTTCTATACCCTGAAAAGCAGGGCGGATTTCACTCTGCACGTATTGAATCTTTTAGATATAATAGGAGGAAACTTCGGCCTTACACACGGCAAGCTGCTTGCAAGCGCCATTCCAGGAAGCGAACTGGGGCCTAGGATGATGGTGGGAAAGCTTATAGCGTGGAGAACCGAAGTCACTGTTACTCCAACATTAATCGGCCAGATGGTGGCGGACTTCGGAAAGGTTGGCGTAGCAGTTGGAATGTGCATTTTGGGCTTTATTTTAGGCATCGGATTTAAAATTGTAAGAAAGACCAAAGACTACTTCTATATCGGATTATATGCATTATTATTGACCTATGCAATTTTGGGCGTTGAAACCGGAATACTTGATATCCAGGTTCTGTTCTACTTTGCCGTAGCCATTTTCATTTATCTGATTGCCATTTTGAAACCTCTTTTTAATCAGTAATACAAAAAATGGTAAATTTATGTCATCAGTAATACTTTTTTATTACAACAATTAGAAATTAATTATATTAAGTATTACTTTAATAAGCTTTAAATATTAAAAATAGTATAATGAATAAATATCAAGATAAAAAATAAGGTATTTTTCACTATTATAGAAAATCAATCCCTTATACTTGATAAAATTCAAAAAAAAGTAATACTCACTATATAAACAAAATATAAAAAAGTATTACTTTTAATATTATGGAGGAAAATAAATGCATATACCTGACGGATTTATACCATTGTGGCAATGTGCGATATACTACGTCATTCTGATTATAGCGCTATACTTTGCCAGCAAATGGGCTAGACAAAACCTTGATGAAAAACGCATTCCTCTACTTGCAGTTCTTGCAGCAGGTATTTTTGCTATCATGTCCATGAACATGCCAATTCCATTCGGAACAAGTGGTCACATGGTCGGTGGAGCACTAGTAGCAATTATATTCTGCGCACCTGAAGCAGCAGTTCTCGTATTCACTGTAGTATTAATCATTCAAGCATTAGTATTTGGTGACGGAGGAATTACTGCACTCGGTGCTAATGTATTGAATATGGCAATCATTGGAGGATACACTGGATTGTACACTTTCAAAGCATTAAAAGGAACACTTGGAATCTACGGTGCAGCAGGTGTCGGAGCATGGTTAGCAACCGTACTTGCAGCATTGGCATGTGCAATTGAAATGGCTATAGCCGGAACATTCCCTGCAAATGTCGGAATTCCATCAATGGTATTATACCACGTATTCATTGGTATCATTGAAGCTGTTCTTACCGTTATTGTAATAATGGCTTTAGATAAATTCAGACCAGACCTTTTAGTGTGGAACAAAAACAAAATTAGTGAAGGAGGACAATAAGATGGATAAACGTGATAAAACCTTAATAATTGTTGCAATAATTATCTGTGTTGTAATATGTTGTCTTTCCCCTTTCATTGCTTCTGGAGATCCTGACGGATTGGAAAAATCCGCTGAAGATGCAGGCGTTCCGGAAGAAAAAGCAATAGCAGTATTTGAATCACCATTCCCTGACTACACCTTTGAACCTCTCGAAAGCATAGGTGAAGTAGGTGTCCTTATCTTAGGAGTCCTGCTGACATTAGTCTGTGGATGGGGTATTGCTGAAGTAGTAAAAAGAAGAAGTTAATTTTTAACTTCTATCTTTTTATAATACTTTTTTTAAAAATATTAATAGTGATTAATTATGGCAGATATTACTAAGGCATTGAATCTGGACGAACTAGCATCAAAGGACAGCCCAATTCATAATCTTGACGGAAGAATCAAGCTAATATCTGCAGTATTTATAATTGTCGTAGCTGCTTTTTCAAACAACCTATTTATTCCGATAGTTCTGGAAATTTTCTTATTAATCGTCATTCACATAGCTAAATTATCTTATATTGATTCATTTAAAAGAATTGGAATGCTTCTCCCATTCGGAGGAGCAATAATAATTTTCCAACCATTCATTCATCCGGGAAACGTCTTATGGTCATATTCCTGGCTGACAGTAACCGACGTCGGACTGAATTGGGCGATATTGCTGGTAGCAAGAATCATCGTTTCATTAACTTCAATCGTAATCCTGTCATCAACAAGTCCTATGCAGCAGATTGTTGCATCACTTAGAAGATTGAAGATGCCGAAAGACCTTGCAATGATTTTAAGTATTATGGTCAGATTCTTATTTGTATTCATCGATGAATTAGCAGCCATAAGAAGGTCCCAAAAATCAAGAAACTTCGATATACACTCTAAAGTAACTCCATACAAATGGAGAGTCAGGCAAGTCGGCTATACGATTGCCATGATGTTTGTCAAATCCTATGAACAGGGCGAAAGAGTTTACAAAAGCATGATCAGCAGAGGCTTTTCAGATGAGTCAGACCTGTTTAATGAAAAGACTTCACTAGAAAGAAATGATTACATATACATTGGCACAATAATAATATTGGTTATCATAGTGGAGATTATTGTATTTAAATATTCGAATGATTTAGGATACATTGGAGCTAACTTATCTATAAATTAATGAGGCTGGAATTAAAATGAATGAAGTATATCTATCAACGAAAAACCTGAGTTTCACATACCCTGACGGAACTCACGCATTGAAAAACATTACCCTTGAAATCAAAAAGGCACGAAAGGTTGCGATTATCGGACCGAACGGTGCCGGAAAATCAACATTATTTTCACATTTCAACGGATTGACCGAAGCGACTTCAGGAACGATTGAATTAGATGGGGAAACTATGAAATATGATAAGAAATCCCTTCTTGAAGTCAGACAAAAAGTAGGAATTGTTTTTCAAGATCCAAATGACCAGCTATTTGCGCCTACAGTAAAGGAAGACGTTGCATTCGGCCCCATGAATTTAGGATTAAGTTACGAAGAAGTTGAAAAGCGTGTAGACGAAGCCCTTGAAATGGTGGAAATGATAGAGTTCAAGGATAAAACCCCCCACCATTTAAGCGGAGGCCAGCAAAAAAGAGTGGCAATTGCAGGAATAATAGCAATGAGGCCCGAAATAATGATACTTGACGAACCAACTGCAGGTCTTGACCCGGCAGGTGTCGAAAAGGTATTAACCATATTAAATAACCTTAATAAGGAAGGAATGACCATAGTTATATCCTCACATGACATAGAAATGGTGAATGAATTCGCAGATGAGATATTTGTCTTGAGCAATGGAGAAATCATTGCAAACGGGGATAAGCACGAAATATTTTCAGATAAGGAATTAATAAAAAGAGCTCACCTTAAAGCGCCAGTAACAACCGAAATATTACACGCCCTAAAAGATAAAGGCTATAACGTTGATACCCATAAAATAAGCGTTGATGAGCTTGTTGAAGAAATTATTAAAATGAAAAAAAATTAATTTGTGGATTTTCTTCTTTTTAATCTGTCCTTAAGCTTTACAATAAACTCAAATTCATCATCCAATTCGGGATGATTTCCAAATCCACAATTCGGACAGTGCACTTGATTGCAATTGCTGTGCTTTCCACAGCTTATACATCCACGGTTTTCCAGTTCGTTTTCATCGAATTCAAAACCGCACATACGACATTTCATAATAACACCGTTATAAATTATTAGCTAAAAAAAATAAATGAAAAGATTGAAGCTATTCCACTTCAATATTTTCAGCCTCTTCCTTACGGAGGCAAACATCATATCCTTTAATACTCATTTCGATAGGATCTCCCAAAGTAGCTACTTTCTTAACAGTAATTTTAGCCCCTTTAACAAAACCCATACCTAATAAGTGTCTTCTTAAATCGATGTCACCGGTATCATGGTATTTTACCAGAGTGACGGTTTCACCAGGTTTTGTGTCTTTCAATGTTTTCATTTTCTCACCGAATCAAAATATTACAATAAATATTTAGGTAAACTTAAATTTGTATTATGTAGTATATAAATATTTAGTTTTGCCAAAATTTTAAAAATGGCGATTAGAAAAATCCAATCATCATTTATGCTTTTAAGACTAATTTATCACCTATCCGAATCCTGCCAAATGACCAACGTTGAAAATCAGGAATGAAACTATGTATGCGGTTACCAGGGTAATTCCACACATGGTCAATGCCCATTTGTAACTGTTGGTTTCCTGCTTGATTGCACCGATAGCTGCGAAACATGGAGTGTACAATAAGGTAAATGCCATGAATGAGAATGCAGAAAGCGGCGTGAAGGTGTCATGTATCAATGAGGTGATTCCTTCCTCGTCATCCTCTTCCATACCTGCCAATGTACCGAAGGTTGCAACCACAACTTCCTTAGCGGCCAGACCTGCAATGATAGCTACAGCAGCCTGCCAGGTTCCAAATCCTAACGGAGCGAAAATTGGAGCTATGACAGTACCTATCATACCTAAAATACTCATTTGAGGATCTGATCCGCCCCATGGATAGATATTCTGTAAAATCCATAAAACGATGGAACAGGCAAGAATGATAGTACCTGCTTTTCTTAAGAATCCTTTTACCTTTTCCCAGGTGTGTAACAAAACACCCTTTACGGAAGGTATCTTGTATGTCGGCAATTCCATAACGAATGGAGTGGACAGTCCTTTAAACATGGTTCTTTTGAGGATAGCTGCAACAATAAGTGCCACAACAATACCTAATAAATAAATAGCAAGCAATACGTTACCTTGATTTTCAGCGAAGAATGCGGCGATGAAAATAGCATAAATCGGCAACCGTGCTGTACATGACATGAATGGAACAAGCATCATGGCAAGCATACGGTCTCCTTCGTTTTCCATGGTTCTGGTTGCCATAATAGCCGGTACACCACATCCGAATCCTAAAATCATTGGAATAAATGCCTTACCGTGGAGCCCTACAATCTTGTGCATTACAATATCCAAGGTAAATGCAGCCCTTGCAAGGTAACCGCAGTCTTCCAGAATACTCAGGAACAGAAACATCAGAATAATAATCGGCAGGAACGTGAGAACTCCACCTACTCCTCCGATGATACCGTCACAGATGAATGAAGCGAGATATTCATTGGCAATGAATCCTCCAACCCATTCGGCAATAACGCCGAACAGTTCATCAATCATGTCCTGGAAAGGAGCGCCTATTGTAAACGTTAACTGGAACAATGCCCACATTATAATAAGAAATATGAATGGAGCCAAAAGCCTGTTGGTTACAATCTTATCAATCTTATCAGTCGTAGTTTCCTTTTCGACAGCCGGCCTTTTAACAGCTTCGGCCATCAATCCATCAATAAATGCATATCTTGCATTTGCAATAACTTCTTCCGCACCCTCGTCGTATACGTCAGAGAGGTGCTTTGCTACCTTGTCAACTTCCCTCATGATTTTTGAGCTCATGCTGGACTGTTGAACCTTTTGAATAACTATTGAATCTTTTTCTAATAACTTAATTGCCGTCCAAACAGATGGAACATCCAATAAATTTGAGTCCTGCTCTATAAGTTCTTGAAGTTCGCCTAAATGTTGCTTCAATTCATTCCCATATGATAACTTTAAACTGGAATCTACCGGATTAGCAGAAGCTTTTTCCACAGTAGTAAGCAATTCATCGAAACCGTCTTTGTTTTTAGCATTGATTTCGATTACAGGGAATCCTAAAAGCTCACTCATCAAGTCGATGTTGATGATATGATCTTTTTTCTTAGCAAAATCGTTCATGTTAAGAGCTAAAACAAGGTTGGCACCCAGTTCCATCATTTGAACCGTTAAATACAAATTACGTTCCAGATTAGCTGCATCAACTACATTAATGATTACGTCGGAGTCATCATCTACAATGAAATCCCTAGAAACGATCTCCTCCATAGAATGAGCACTCAATGCATAATTACCCGGCAAGTCGACAACATCATATTCATAATCCCCATGCTTGAAACTTCCTTCGGCCCTTTCGACCGTTTTTCCAGGCCAGTTTCCTACATGCTGACGCATACCGGTTAATTGATTGAAAACTGTAGTTTTACCCACGTTCGGGTTTCCAGCCAATCCTACAATTAATTCTTTCATTAACCATTCTCCCATTTAATTGAATTATGGATGAAATCCATTGGGATTGAATTAATCCCAATAATGTCACCCATTTCTTAAAAAAATCATCTTAGTCCAAGTTTCGACCTACTTTTTTATTAAAAAGTTAGGTTAACCTAAACATATATAAAGTTATATTTTTATCTTATTTAAATGTTTAGGCATACCAAATTAATACCTTAGATTTTAGGTATACCTAAAAAAAATAGAAAGTTTTATAAATGTTAACTTAACAATTATAAATCAGGGCAAGTATATTAATACTTTCCAAAAAAACTAGTGCAAAAACTCCATAATATTTTTCCTTGATTTGAAAGAAGTTTAAAGCCAAAATTAAACTTCTTTTACTATTTTTTATTATAATCTTTATAAATTTAGGTAAACCTAAAAAAATGAAAAGTTTTATATACCATGACCAACTACATCATAAATAGCGATGAAAAATTAGGTAAACCAAAATATCTGATTTGATATTGCTGATGTGTTGTTGGTTTTAAACCATATTACTACACTCCGATTATTATTAAATTAGTTTAACTCTCTTTTCTAATTTAATAAAAAGCATATAACTACTCTCAAGAAATTAAATATGTCAATCATATTTAATTTCACCTATTTACCACACTGGTGATGAAATGGCAAAAAACGCTAAAAAATCAAAATGCTGTCAGGCAGCAGAAGAAGAACAGAACACCGCAAAAAGGATTCTAAAGAAAATTTGGACATTCTTCTTTGGATGCAACTGCGGCTGAAAAACCCTTAACTTATTTTTTTATGCAAACACCGAACTTGCGCAAATACACCATAATCATACATATTTATAAATAATAATAAATTTAAAAAATTAATTAATAACAAAAATATGTAGGTAATGACATATGAAAAGGAGCAAAAAACTGATTTTAGCAATATTAATTGTTATTCTTATAGGCATACTCATTATCGTTGCCGGCGTTCTTTTTATTAATACAGGAGGAGATTTGGCTTCCGGAAACGGCAATATCCTAGTATGCGCAATTGATGAAACCGAGCCGAGACCTGGAATGGGGGCCTGCGACATGGCTTTCATCGTTACACTGAAGGATGGGGAAATAAAGAATTATACTGCAATTTATCCTCATGGAATGACTCACCCTAACGCATCAGAGCCCGCTGAAGCACAGGCGCAAGGTGCAGGATCAAGATTGTTACTCCACGATGCATTTTGGGACAGTAATAATGAAAAATCAATGAAACTGGCAAAGGAAATCGTGGAATATCAGACCCGAACTCCAATTGATGCCGTTGTAGCAATCAATACGAAAGGACTAGACGGAATAATGGATGCTGCAAAACCTCTGGAACTCAACGGAACACCTATTAACGCAAGCGGTCTTGACATTATCCGTGAAGAACAGGACAGCGGCGGAGAATCAAGAGGAGATGCTGTAATAAACATCGTAAAGGCCGTTGCCCAATCTGCAACAGACTCCAGCAAAAAAGCTGACATGATTAACGTTGCCCTAAACCAATATTCCAAAGGAAACATTGTAATGACGCCGCAAGGTTCGTTTGTCGGATTGCTGGCAACCAAAGGTATTGAAAACATACTTTAACGATTGAAAAAACCTAATTTAATAGATATCCTAATCTATTAAATTTTAGGTTCTAATTTTTTAATGAAAACACCCATGAAAACGACTATCATCGGAAATAGTCCACCATACATAAGCATTATCACCTCAGAAGAGACAATGTCACCCATAACTGTGGATGCCGCCATCAGCATGATTAATAATATTACCGGAGCGAGAATGGCAATAAATGTATAAATCAGTATGAACGCATTCAATCTTTGGGAATAGTCCTTCAATTTTATGTGCATGTCAAAAGAGATATCATCAGCTATTATCTCCAGGTTATTGGCCAGATTGCCCCCTACACGCAAGGTTCCGACAATTTGCTGAACACATCTTGAAAGTCCTTCGGAATTAACGCGATTGGACATCTCCAAAAGAGCATTTTCGGTTGATTTGCCGTATCGAACCTCCTCAAGTGCCCTTGTTAATTCATTGGAAAATGATCCGTAATCTGCATTTGAAACGGTAATTAACGTATCGTGCAGGCCCTTTCCGGATTTCAGCTCAACACCCATATGCCTTAATGCGTATGGAAGCTCGAAGCTCAAATCGTTATAGCTTCTCTGCTGCTTTATCTGAGGATACTTTATCATGAAAACATATATCATTCCAACAGAGACCAAAAATATTCCTGAAACTTCAATGCCAACCAATACAAGAAGAATAGATGCAATCAATATCCAAATAGCTATTATTTGTTTGGATAAAAACTTTTCCATAAATTTCGCCCTTAAGCGGTCAAGAAAGCTCTCTTCACTTTTGTTCTTTAAGATATCGGTATTGACCTTGGAATCTTCGGATTTGAATTTAGGAAGCCTGAAATTAATGATTAGACTATAAATCATTAATGCAACATTTCCGACACCGATAAAAAGCTTGTCGAACATTTAACCTCCTCCGTTTAAGATAATCTGATTCAATACCTCGTCAGGGTTGGCGTAATACATTTCCAGTACCGCCTTTACGCCATCGACGGAGCGGATGTTATGATTGACCATGTGCTGCAGCACAATCTGGCGGTTGCCCATCTCCTTATACAAATCGTTCAATGAGTTTCCGCTTAACTTGGCTATTTCAGATAAGGTATTTGAAGAAACGCTTATGTTTTCGATTTTATCGCTTTCGGGATTCCATTCGAATATCTTGTTGAGCTGAACGGTTCCCTCCTCAATGCCGACGACTTCTGCAACCTCGCTGATTCTTCTTAATGAAACGCCGTCGGAGCGATAAATCCTGTTCTGCATGATAATAAAATCGATTGCAGTAATCATTATTTCAGGAACTGACATCGGTTCATTGGTTAAACGGGTAATTGTTTCTCTTGCATCGTTTGAATGCAGTGTCCCGAATCCTGAGTGTCCGGTATTGAGGGCGGTAAATAACGTGATTGCCTCATCGGCTCTCACTTCCCCAACAATTATCCTATCCGGCCTTTGCCTTAATGAGTTCTTAACCAGGTCATTCATGGTCAGTTCTCCCTTGTTTTCAGTGTTTGAAGGCCTTGTTTCCATCCTGATTACGTGTTCATGAGGAATCTGAAGCTCCAGGGTGTCTTCAATCGTTATTATCCTCTCCTTAGGATTGATTAATGCTGTTAATGCGTTAAGCGTCGTGGTCTTTCCGGAACTTGTACCGCCAGATATGATTGCGTTGGCTGACTTTACGCCCAAACCGTCAAAGCACAGCCAGAAAAACGCTGCCAGTTCAACGGAAATAGTTTTGAAGTTAATCAAATCGATTATCGTTAATGGATCCCTTTTGAATTTACGGATTGTGAGTGAAGGACCGTCGGCGGACACCGGAGGAATTGTAGCGTTGATTCTTGAACCGTCTGGCAGCCTGCCGTCAAGTATTGGGGATTCCTGGTCGATTCTTCTGTTGATTTGTCTTGCCATCTGGTCGATGAGCTCAATTAGTTCCTCAGAGCTTTTATATTCAATGTCGGTTTTCATCATTCCGTATTTCCTATGATAGACGAAAATCGGCTTGTTGATGCCTATTATCATGATTTCTTCCAGCTCGTCGTCATGAATAAGTGGGTCGATTTGGCCATATCCGACGATATCCTGAAGCAGCTTGCGAGACAGAGTATCGACATATTCGTTTGAAATCCTTGCGGGGTCGTAGGACAGCCTTGCATAGAGGAAATTCTTGATGTCGTTTAAAAGCCTCGCTTCATTAAGCTGCAGATTTTCCCCACTTGATATTGCCAAATCCACAAGGTTTTCCCTCAGTTCGGCCAAAATTACTTTTTCTTCAGGTGTGAATTTCTGTTTATAAACTTTATAAATTGGCATTGAGCTATTGGCGTTCATTTTATTGTTCATTAATATCACCTTTTTTGAGAAATTTTTGTAAAAATAGATTAGTATTACCCATTTATAAATTTTTATTACGACCCAAGTTATAATTACAAAGTGAAATCAATATTATAATATGAGTGGAAAATGCGATTGTGGCGGAAATTGTATAACGACTGGCGAAAATTTAGGCGAGAAGATTGATGCGTTGAATCCCTGCGATAAATGTGAAGACGTTCAAATCAAGAAATTTTCACCTTTAAGGGATTTGATAGATTTCGATGAGCTTACTGGAGACTATATGAAGTGCACGTGCAAAAAGAGGCCGTTGGATATAGTTATGAGCCACATTTTAAAAATCATGATTGAAGAGGAAATCGTGCCTGAGAAAGCCACTCTTCGAAGAAACAGCCCTGTGCCGCTTTCAGAGTTCTATTACGGAGATTTGAATCCCCAGTTCATTAACGAAAAATCACTCATACTTCTCCATCCAGATTTTACTCAAAAAACTGCTTTAAGGCTTTATGAAGAGGTTCCCGAAGTCAAAGGAGTCTTAAAGGGAAATCCGCAAGATACTGTCGGACAGTTAAACCGTGAAAGTGAAATCAAAAATTACGAGCTTCTCATTGGCTGTGATATGCAAACAAATGTCATGAGAACGTTAATCGGTGAAAAGATAATCATCAACAAGAATCAGAGCAAACACCATATAGAAGTGGCTTCAACAACCGAAGGAAAGCTGGTCAAGCTGCACAATTATCTTTCAAATAATGAAATAAAAAAGGGAGTGGCAGTGGATGCAATGTGTGGCAGTGGCGCAATAGGAATATGCCTCTTAGAATATGGCTTCGAAAAGGTAATTTTCAATGACATTTATCCAGAAGCTATTGAGAATTTAAAAGAAAATCTTGAAGTCAATGGAATATCTGAAGGTTATGAGATATACAATGAAGCCTTTGAAGATTTGGAAGTTGAAAAGGCAGATATCTGTGTAATTGATGCATTTCCAAAGGATGATGCCGAAGAAATAATAAAAAAAGCAGAAAAAATAGCCGATAATGTGCTGATTATCTAAAAATGGCCATTTTTTCTAAAGAAACATCTGCATATAGATTACGATGGCAGGAATTATAAGCACACCCATGAGATGTGATTTGCCGACGCCGAGATAATGAGGCAACATTCCCATTGCAGTTGACGTTATCAGTGCAAGAGTCATGTAGCCCACAGGCGCCTGATAATAGAATACGAAAATGTATAATATCACGATTTGAAGCAGTATGACACCGATTGAGAGTTTTTTATAGTTGACCTTAGCCATTAATGAGGAAAAGGAATCCCCCAATTTTAAAGCCAGAACCAGCGATACCGAAACCGCCAGCAATGAAGCGAAAATATAGATTACAAGGTGATTCAATGTCATTTGCGAAACAAGATATGACATGTAAACCGCAATTCCGCTTCTCGGGTTTCCTATGATATATATCGCCATTAATGAAAAGAGACAGTCCGAAATGTTAAGCCCGGATGTTGCAAGAAGAAAGTTGACCGTATCGTCATCGTCCGTGTCGCTTGCACCGGCGGCAGCCTGGGCTATGACGGTTCCCTGGGCAGGCCCGAACCCCGGAAGAAAACCTAGAATGGCTCCGGTAATTCCTCCGGCGAATATGCTTTTGAACTTGTTGAAGTCAACGTCCAGATCATAAAATGAATTCTGATGGGGCAGTATCGAGCTTTCATTCAGGCTGAAAAGGATTGTGCTTATTCCGAATAGTCCCGAGAAGGTGCACATTAACGTGACCCCCGAAGATATCGGCGTTTGAAAAATCGTCCATCCGAGGATTCCCGAAACCACAAATAAAAGAAGCGACCATAGAAAGTCCCTTGTAGTGCTCGTCAGGCTGTATGTCAAGTAAATTGAAGCGAAAAGCAGTATCATCCATGTGTAGGGCTTTGATATGTCATGGAGTATTGGAAGGGCGAAATTGAAAATCGGAAGCATTAATATAGTAACCAGAATGGCTCCGAATCCTCCGACGCAGACTATCCTTATCACTTCCTTGGCACGGCCCTGCAGAACCATCCTGTGGCCCGGCAAAACCGACGTGGCCGTTCCTTCCTGCGGAACTCCCAGAAGCATCGACGGAACGAATTCGATTAATGCATGGGCTATTGACATTGCAACCATTACCACGCAAAGGAATTCCGGGCTTAAAAAACCTAAAAGAAACGTTGATGAAGCAAACAGTATTGCTCCGGCAGTATTGACGTGAATGCCCGGCACCATGCCCGTCATCGTACCTATCATTATTCCTATAAAACATGCAATTACTAATCCTATCATAGCTATTGCTTGGATGGGATGATTTTTAAAAGTTGTTGAGCTCACTTCTAAGAATTGTCATGAGAAAAACCTTTAATATATAGGTATGCACAAAGTATATACCAAATGATGGAGGTTTTTAAATGATTACATGTTCCGTTTGCGGATGCCTCAATGACCCTTCAAATGCGGTCTGTGAAGAATGCGGCTCCGATTTAATTGACGAAAGTGAATTAATGGCAATGTATGAGGAAGACGACTACGAAGATGATGATGACTTCTAGAATTTCTCCCTGTTAAAGTATAATGATTTCAAAGATAGTTCGGACAATATTTTCAATAGATTTTCACGGGAAATATTTAATTCCTCGCAGATCATATTGTCCCATTCTATTTCCTTTTCTTCCAGAAATTTTGCCATTTTAAGGCCCTTATCGGTTAATGTGATGATGTTTTCGCGCTTATTTTTGGGATTGGTTTGCCTTTCGATTAATCCTTTCTTTTCAAAATCTGCAAAAGCCCTTGACACGCCGCTTCTATTCATGAAACATGCCTTGGCAATGTCTGACTGGTTAACGTCAGGCTGGTAATAGAGCAGCATAAACATGTAATATTGGGAATAGCTTATTTCAGTTTCGCTTTTTAAAAACTGCTTCAAATAGTAATCGTGAGTTTCCTTAAGTGAAATCAAATGATTCAAGATAAAAGGAGAAAATTTAATAATGTCTTCATAATCCACCATAACAATCACCGATGAATATAATTATTATGACCCATCATATTTAAATGTTGTCAAACGCAACAATTTTAAAATTTTAAAATAAAAAAAAGAGTAAAAAATGAAAAATTATTTACATTAATCTTCCTACACCAGTAATTTCAATACTGGCAACACCGTCAATAGCTGAAACCATTTCTTCAACAGATTCAGATCCGCCTTCACCGTCTTCGGTGATGAAGTTTAAGATAATAGCTACTAAACCGAATGCAATAGGTTCTTCAGCAATATCGTGAATTTTAGCGCCTTCAGGCATTGAACTTTCGATGGTTGCTTTGATAGCTTCTAAATCTTCTTCCGGACTTTCTGGCATGATTTTCATAGTAGTTAATACTTCACCCATTCTAATTCCTCCATTAAATATCTAAGGACCTTCAAATCCGCATTCGCATTTGTAAGCGTGACCGAAGGTACGACATTTTTCACATCTTGCAATAATTGCTCCGCATTCTGGGCATTCGAATTCAACGAACGGACCAGTTAACGGGATTTCTTGTTTACATGAAATACATTCAACAGTTTTCATTCTTAATCACCTGTTATTAGTGTGTAATCGAAATTGTAATCATTTATATTATCATCTATAAGAGATAAAACCCTTTCAGGATACATTCCATTTACAACATAACAATTAGTCCCGAATTCTATTAATAGAGAAGGCAGCATTAAGTCAATTGACGATTCTTCAAAAGTCAGTAGTTTTTTTGCATCAATTTCACTAATGAACTCAGAACCTTCCTCACTTGGTTCTCGGGTATATATACCATTTACATTTGTTACTATTAAAAGTTTTGCATTTAAAGAGTGTGAAATGTAGGCCGCAATGGAATCAGAAGTGACGTCCCATGAACATTCGAATGGATCTTCATCCCTTAAAAATTCGGAAACCGCAAAAATCGGAGTCAAACCCTTATCAGATACATCAATCGCATCTTCAAGCGAATAAACCAGTTCGGAGGATTCAACCTTGTCGTTTACAAGCTTTGATATGATGTCCATGCAATCGATGGCCGTGTAATGGGTTACCTCGGAAGAGAAGTTCTGCTTCAAGTCATATTTTCGAATCAGGTTTGCAAACTCTCCCCCGCCCAAAACGATTAATGAATTGGTGTTTTCCAGTTTTTTAGCCAGATTTATTGCATGATCCGGGAAGAGACTTCCCCCAATTTTTACAACCTGTTTTATGATTTCAATCACACCCACGTTTAATTAAAAGTAGACTCAATTAAATTGATAGTTATGCTATAAAAGTTTTAAATCCCCTGTCACTTCATCGATAATTTCATCTTCATCAGGACCGATTGCCAAAACCGTGACGCTTGATGTAGGTATCTGTGTCCTTCCGGCGTCAACTACCAGATAATTGGCCAGGCCCTTTTCATCGGCCAGCTTCTTTAAGGCTAATAATTCCTCTACGGTCTGTACCTTGCATACAACCTTGGCATATGCAGACTCCTTTTCCCATTTTCTGATTTTTTCCTTGTCTGACTTCTTGTATGCCCCAATGGAACCGTGGCAGCATTGGGCGGCAATCTTACCTTTACGCATTTTCAAATCTGTTCTTACTACCATTACCTGTTTCATAAAAACCACTTCTATGATGATTGATTAACAATTATTATTTGGTTTTGATTAGTATATAATATTAATTGTCAAAATTGCCCCAAATTTCTTAAACTTTAAAAATCAGTAAATACATAATTTTAATATTAAAGATTATTTTTTAATTAAGGAGATTATAATGAGTCGTATTTCAATACTTGACAAGGACAGATGTCAACCGAAAAAATGTGATTATCTTTGTATCAGCTACTGTCCGGGCGTCAGAATGGATGAAGACACCATTGTTATTGACGAAGATACCAAAAAACCTTTAATTTCAGAACAGCTATGCGAAGGTTGCGGTATCTGTACAAACAGATGCCCGTTTGATGCAATAAGCATTATTAACTTACCTGAAGCCGTTGGAGAACCAATCCACAGATTCGGACAGAACCAGTTCGAACTTTTCGGTCTTCCGAATCTTGAAGAGGGAACTGTACTCGGTCTTTTGGGACCTAACGGTATCGGTAAATCCACAATAATGAATATACTGTCAGGAACGCTGATTCCAAACTTCGGAGACTATGAAAACCCTCCCGAAAACTGGGACAGGGTAATCGAGCATTACAAGGGTTCATCCCTTCAGACATATTTCTCAAAACTGGCAAGCGGAGAAATCAAGGCCATCCTGAAGCCACAGATGGTCGACCAGCTTCCGAAAGTCGTTAAGGGAAAAGTGAAAGACCTTCTTGAAAACGTTAATGAAAGGGACAAGCTCGACTACGTTTGTAAGGAACTGATGCTTGAAAACGTTCTGGACAGGAAAATGGAAAACCTGAGTGGTGGAGAACTTCAAAGGGTTGCAATAGCTGCCACAGTCTTAAGGCAAGGCGATTTCTATTACTTTGACGAACCGACATCATGGCTCGACGTTTCACAAAGGCTTAACGCCGTAAAGGTCATCAGGTCACTTGCAGAAGAAGGAAAAAGCGTTCTGGTAATCGAGCACGACCTTGCTACATTGGATGCATTATCCGATAATGTTCATATCTTATATGGTGAACCTGGAGGATACGGTGTCGTGTCCGGAAGAAAAGGAGTAAGAATTGGTATTAATGCGTATATTAATGGATTTTTAACAGAAGAAAACGTAAGGATACGTAAAAATCCTATCGAATTTACCATAAGGCCTCCGACCCCTGAAGATGAAGGAGACCCTCTTGCAAGCTATTCAGACATTTCAAAAGATTATGACGGATTTAAGCTGAGCGCAGATGCCGGAGACATATTCTACGATGAAATAGTAACCGCATTCGGATCAAACGGTATCGGAAAAACCACTTTCGCAAAGATGCTGGCAGGCGTTGAAAAGCCTACAAGCGGTGAAGTCGATGAGGAAGTCACTATTGCATACAAACCGCAATATCTGGTCAGCGACTTTGAAGGAAGCGTAAGTGACTTTTTATACATGAATGCACCTACCTACGGAAGCAAAATCTTTGAAAGTGAAATAATGACACCTTTTGCGCTTGAAGACATGCTTGAGAAAAAGGTTTCAAAATTAAGTGGTGGGGAACTTCAGAGACTGGCAATAGCCGCAACATTATCAAAGGATGCTGAAATCTATCTCTTTGACGAACCGACGGCATTTTTGGATGTTGAGCAAAGACTGGTTGCTGCCCGTGTTATCCGCAAGATGGTTGAAAGCAGAAATGCTGCATCACTTATTGTAGACCACGATATCGTGTTCATTGATTACATTTCAGACAGGGCAATGGTATTTAACGGAATTCCAGGTCTTGAAGGTCATGCGTCAAAGCCAACAGATTTGAGAACCTCAATGAACGAATTTTTAGGCAATCTCAACATTACTTTCAGACGTGATAAGGAAACCAAGCGTCCAAGAGTTAATAAGCTTGACAGTTACCTTGACCGTGAACAGAAAGAAAAAGGCGAATATTATTACTTATCAGATTAGAATTTAACCATTCTAATCATTAACCTCATCCATTATTTTATGAAATTTATATTCGTGTAGGAATATCAATTTAGAAAAATATGAAATTAATATTTCTATAGGAATAAAGAATTTGAAAATCATGAAATTTATATTCCTATAGGAATAAAAAATTTGAAATATATTAAATTAATATTTTAGTATAAATAAAAAATTTAAAGAAATCAAAATTCATATGTTTATAAAAATAAAAATTTATATAATTTAAAAATCTATATTTATATAAGAATAATAACTAGAAAAAAATCAAAATTTATATGCTTATAAAAATAAATTTATAAAAAAATGGGAATGAAAACATGCTTCAAAATACAATTAAACGAAATAATTATTTAGAAAAATTAGAAGATTATAAAGACTCTGATTTTGTAAAAGTATTCACAGGGATAAGAAGATCTGGAAAAACAAGTTTACTCCACAGTTGGGCAGATGAACTTGAGAAAAAAGGAATAAATAAAGAGAATATAATATTTATTTCCTTTGAATCACCAAAATATAATTCGATTGACAATAATAATGACTTAGATAAAATTATATACGAAAAAACAAAAAATATTGAAGGAAAGATATATTTATTTTTTGATGAAATACAAGAAGTAAAAGAATGGGAAAAAAGTATAAATGGATATAGAGTCACCTTAGATTGTGATATATACATATCTGGTTCAAACTCTAAATTATTATCTGGAGAATTGGCTACACACCTTGCAGGAAGATATGTGAATATTAGAGTTTATCCATTTTCTTTCAAAGAATTATTACAATATAAAGAAGAAATAGAAAATATAGAATTAACCAAAGAAAATATAACCTCTTTATTTAATGAATATTATATTAATTATGGAGGAATGCCAAGCATATTGTCTTTAAAAAATGATGAAAGTAAAAAAACTGCATTAACTGATATTTATGATTCAATATTACTTAATGACATAATAGCTCGTTTTAATATAAAAAATATAGATTTATTAAAAAGGTATATTAAATTTATGGTTAATTCAATTGGTCAGACATATTCCTCTGAAAAAATTAAGAATTATCTAAAAAGTAATGACATATACACAACACTAAATACCTTATTAAAATATAATGACTATTTACAACAAACCTTTTTTATTTCAAAATGTAGGAGATATGATTTAAAAGGTAAAAAGATGATGAAAATAAAAGAAAAATATTACTTAATGGATCATGGTTTTCATCATACAATTGTTGAAAAAAATAGTTTATGGCTCCCTAGAATAATTGAAAATATAGTATATATTGAGCTTTTAAGAAGAGGATACGAAGTAACTGTTGGGAGACTAGGTGAAGAGAGAAATGATGACAACAATAAAGAAATAGAAATGGATTTCGTATGTGAAAAATCTGGCAAATATATCTATATACAAGTATCATACACAATAGCTCAAGAAAAAACAATGAAAAGAGAAATCAAACCCTTCTTTAAGATTCCGGACAGATATGATGCTTATATCATTACAACAGACCCCCACGATTTATCATACAAAGGAGTTAAACACTTGAATATTATTGATTTCCTATTGGGCGATGAAATCTAAAGGGATTCCAATTCGCTCAATATGAACCTTTTCAATACTTTAACGGCTTCTTCTCCGTCGTCATCAAGCCTTATTGAATCGTTAGGATTCAAGTCATATGCCTTAACCAACGTTTCAGCATCAATATTTTTTATAACCTCAATATCCTTCTCTTTGAGAATCACTGAAACGCAATCATCGCTGCATCCCGTGATTGACACTATCTTTGCATCATCCAATATCGGTGAACAGTTGTTGGGCTGTGCGGAATATTCAGTAATGCATGCCGCAACAATGTTTTCATTATCCAAGGCTAGTTCAACTGTAGCTGCCCTTACAACCAATCCCAGCGGACTTAATCCACTGCATGACACCAATGCAATTTTTTCATCCATTCATAACACTCCTTGTTTTCTTTCATATCTTTTTTTAACCTTATCGTAGCCCCTTTTGTAAAAAGGACATAATAGAACGCACTTGCTGCATCCTTCTTTATGGGCCGTGCATAGCTTTCTTTGAAATTTTCCTTCCTCGTCAAATGCGTTTTCGGGACACCTGTCAACGCAGACCCCACACGCCGAACAGAAATCCTCCACCCACTGCATGTCGTTTTCGCTTTTGAATGGCAGATTTTCAATTGACGTTTCAATCATGAAAAATCCGACGTTCAGCGCTTCCTTAAACATGCACATATTGCTTCTTGTAATGATACAGTCATTTGACTGCATTGCAATGGCTCTCAAGCTGACCGCATCATCCAACGGATGAATCAGATCCGCCCTGAAACCCTTTTGCCTCAGGTAATCGGCAATCTCAAAGGCCTTTTTGCCGAATTCCTGAAATTCCTTATCTTCAAGTACGCATTTTTCACGGGAAGGCTCCATCGTTAATATGTCATCAGACATTTTATATTTCAAAATAATGATATTATCCCAATCAATGCCCCATTCGTTTTTGAATTCCTCCGACAATCTTGAAAAGCTTGCATTAAAGAAGTCTTTTTCGTTAATTAACTGATTCAACTCATTTAAAACATCATCTGAAATCGAATTGAGCGGGTTAATCGGGTTTTCGATTTTAAAAAAATTAGGAATAGGTTGATGATATCTGATACGCATATCATTAACCTTCATAGTTATTTTTGTCTTAAAGCTTCAATAGCTTTCGGGAATTCTTCACAAAATACCTTTATCTGCTCGGTTGGAATTGAAAAGCTTATACGCAGATATTTGTCTCCGAAGAGTTCGGAAGTGTATTCGCCTTCCCTTGCGAAAATTCCACGTTTGAATAAGTAATTTGACAATACTTTAGGATTTATGCCTGCGCCTGAGACGTCTACGGCCATCATGTTTGCATCAGACGGATAAACCGGTAAAAACACACCGTCAATCTCATCCACCATTTCCTTAATAAGCTTCTGATTGGTGAATGATATTTCACGGATTTCGTCTTCCCACTGGTCTTTGGATTTCAATCCTGCAATCGCTCCGTACTGGGCTATGATATTTACACCGAGGTCGTTTACAACCGCATTTTTAATGACGTCAATCAGCCTTTTTGATGCCACAACGCTTCCTATCCTCAATCCGGCCATTCCGAATATTTTGGAAAAGCTGTAAATCGTTAATGTCTGGGCCGGAGCATACTTTTCAACAAGGAAGTGTTCCCTTGCAAAATCCTTATAGGTTACATCATGCATTAAGTACATGCCTTCTTCAATAGCTATTTGAGCAAATTCCTTCAGTTCCTC
Source organism: Methanobrevibacter millerae (assembly GCF_900103415.1). Lineage (NCBI taxonomy): Archaea > Methanobacteriati > Methanobacteriota > Methanobacteria > Methanobacteriales > Methanobacteriaceae > Methanobrevibacter > Methanobrevibacter millerae. Next base: position 48,335 of record NZ_FMXB01000011.1, on the reverse strand, counting down.
TTCCGTATATGATGAACCTAACGGGTTTAAAGGGTCAATCAATATTACCATCTTGGTATTTTCATCCATGTTTTCCCTTAAGAGCTTAGGAGTCAGCTTGTATCCGCATTCATCATTATAGATTGGAACATACCTTACGTCATCTGTGAAACGGTTTGCAAAGTCACCGATAATGAAATAACCCGGATCGGATAAGATTACATTGTCTCCAGGTTCAATTAATGCCTGCATACATAAATATAATGATTCTGTCGCTCCTGCAGTCAACAACACTTCACAGTTGTCGAATTTCAAATCGTCCAAAATCAACTGTCTGAGTTCTGAAAAACCTTCTGGAGGCGGGTACTTGCAATATTCCTTCTCATGAACACAGTCGGCCATAGCATCAGCTATAATGTCACCGTGCAGATGATTGGTATTCTGACCCATCCAAATCATATCTTTATCCATGAATACGTCTTCAAAGAAATCATTAGAAGAATCATAACCTTCCGGCGGTACCCTTTCTGTCTTTTTAAATTTTTTCTTAGGGTTTTTTATATCGCTCATAATAATCACATGTAACTACGTAATAATAATTTATTTTAAGTCATTTATAAAATTAATGCTAACTAATTCCCCTGGAAGTGATTCGGAAAACGGCTTGCCGGCCTTCGCCAATACTCCTGTGGCGCTTTAAAGTTGCAACCCTCTGATTGGTTTCCTCCCCACGTTCAAGCTGGATGATGACCTTGCTTCTATATTGAAGTATTGTGCCCCCAACTGCCCGGATATCATTGTTTCCTTCATCGTCAAAGGCGTTGTAAATCTGATTGGTTACGATAACGGCAATGTCATAGCTTCTGGCTATTCTGGAGAGAATTCCTATCTGCTTGCCCAGTTCCTTGTTGAGCTTTGAGGATTTCATGTCATCGACACGATAGAGCGCAACTGCGGAATCGAGAATTAATAAATCCGTGTCGGTATGGTTCTTTCTAAGCCACATTTCGATAGCTGCGATGTTTTCACCCTGTTCCTGGAAGGTTGTGGGTTCAAAAACCATTATGTTATTGGCGACTTGTGGAAAATCGCTTCCTGCAATTTGTCTAATTCGATCGATTGAAATTCCACCTTCAGTATCAATGTAAATGGCTTTTTTACCGTTTTTAGCTACGTTAACAGCCAGACATAATGCAATGTTACTTTTACCCGAACTTGGAGGGCCGAAAATCTGGGTGACCGTACCCTTTTCAAATCCCCCATTCAACAGATTATCGATACTTGAATTGGTAGGAATTTTAAGATTATCCTCGAAATTAGCTAATACTTTCATGAAAAAACCTTTGTTTTTACTAAAATATATAATTAATGAAAAGCCAAAAAATAAGCCAAAATCAGAAAATATCAACGAAAAATGATTTACTAGAAATTTACAGTAAGAAATTCTGATGAGTTCAATTGCCCAATAGAGGTTAATTTGGACGTTGATTGTGTAGATAATGTAATTATCTTCTAATGAATGTTGGCTGAGGCTTGGTTAAGTCAACGATTGTTGATGCGCCTTTAGAATCAAGCGGTCCCACGTCAATCACCAAATCAACGTCACATTCCAGCTGGTCCAGGATTTCTTCAGGAGTGGACATTACCGCATAATCGGATAAATTAGCGCTTGTAGTTGTTATCGGAAAGAGCCTTGCCAGACTGCAGGCAATCTCGTTTTCAGGCACCCTTACGCCGACATGGTCCAGTCCGCTTGTGACGACTCTCGGAACGATTGGGGATTTGTTTAAAATGAATGTATAAGGCCCCGGAAGATATGTATCGAGAACCTTCTTTTGATAAATGGAAATTTTTGAAACAAGCTGAATGGAATCAGTGTCATGAACCAGTATTGACACTGGCTTTAACAGATTTCTTTGTTTAATTTTAAAAACACGGCGCACGGCCTTATTGTTGAAAATATTGGCACCCAAACCGTAAACAGTATCTGTCGGATAGATTACAACTCCACCCGAAGCCAAAGTATCCAAAGCCTCATCAATTACCTTATAATCCGGTGCATCATTGTCGGTTTTTAATATTTTCATTTTAAATTAATCCTTGATTTTTTAAATAATTATATATGATAATTTCTTCATATATTAAAGTATGCTTGAAAGTCTCAGACCCTTATTGACAAAAATATTGAATCCCGTTGCTCGAAATTTAAATATCAATCCTAATATAGTGACCGTCATTTCACCGTTCATTGCCATTCTGGCAGCATATGGATTTGCCAATCACATGCTGATTTTAGGTTTTATCGCCATTCTGCTTTCAGGCTTTCTGGATGTCATTGACGGTGCCGTTGCAAGATATCACAATAGAACATCCAAATTCGGAGCCTTTCTCGATTCCACCATGGATCGCTTTGCTGATGCGATAATATACATCGGGATAATATTCGGAGGGTACTGCGACTGGTTTATAGGCGTTCTGGCAATCCACTCAGCGATTACCGTCAGCTACGTCAGGGCAAGGGCAGAGTCCCAGGGAGTTGACTGCAGTGTCGGGATTGCCGAAAGGGCTGTGCGCATGATTATATTAATGGTCGGTGCGATTGTAGGATACTTTACCCAGCCTATTTACTTTACATATATCATAATAATCCTAGTGATTTTATCATACATTACTGTTGGACAAAGAGTTTATCATGTTTGGAAGGCGTTAAAATGAGTGATTTGGAAAGTGCAGAAAAGATAGCAAAGGATATTCAGAAACTGGAAAGGAACTTAAATCAGGTAGCCAATATCGAATTTGTCGAAAAGGAAAAGGACGTATATGACAGAGCCGTTGACTACTGGAACGATTCAAAGTATTATCTTGAAAAAGAAGAAATGAGAACAGCATTCGGCTGTATTGAGTATTCACACGGTTTGCTTGATGCCCTGCGCATAATACATGATACCATCGATGATTATTAAAAAAAAATAAGATTTTAGTTAAATAAAGAGAAGAAAGCGGAAATTAACTTGTTTATGAAATCCCAAAAGAAATTAGGGGCAGTTAAATTCGCTTCCTGATGAGCCTTATTTAACATACTAATGTTAAAAGCATAAGAGTTATTTCTATTGAAGAGTATCACATCAATTAGATTGTTATTACCTGGCGTATTGCCGTTAACCTGCGAAGCCAATGAGAAGAAGTAATTCTTATTATTTATATTGACTGAATTTTCTCCATATCCTACTGATATGTCGAGATATTGATTAAGCGGACTGTCTTCATCAGAGACAACTGCAACCTGGAGAAACGGAAGGTCAATACCGGAAGAAGAGGATGCATTAGCATAACCAATATTTCCACTATATGAATCTCCAGAAACATTGGAAGCGATAGTAGTATTGTCTGCAACAATAGTATTTGTTGTATTATCAGATTCAACAGCATCATTGCCAGTTGCCGTTTCATTAGCAGCGCTTACCGCAGATATTGAAAACAATACCAATATTAAAAGCAATATTACTGATAAATGTTTGAAATTCAATTTTTTCCCCCACATTTTATTATAATTATTGTTATGTAATTTATTTATTATATACTTTTTTGCATTTGAAAGAAAAATAAAGTGGAATTGAATCATTCCACACTAATTGAATTTTCAAGAAGCGAACCGTCATTTGCATTGACAAGTTTGCCGTCCAAAACTTCAATGATTCTGTCTGCAAGTTTTGCAACATCCATATCGTGAGTTACGATTATTAAAGTTACGTTCTTTTCCCTGTGCAGATCAATCAGTTGCTTGAGGATTTTGTTGCTTGTCTTTGAATCCAGAGATCCTGTAGGTTCATCTGCCAATATTATTGAAGGGTCATTGGCAAGCGCACGGGCTATTGCGACCCTTTGCCTTTCACCTCCTGAGAGTTTGGATGGCTTTTGTGACGCCTTTTCCTTTAAGCCTACGGAATCCAGGAGGTTCAATGCCTTTTCACGCATCTCGGAGTTTGACATTTTAGCTGTAAACATCGGGATTTCAATGTTTTCAACAACGGACAGGTTAGGAATCAGATTGTGGAGCTGGAAAACAAAGCCTATTTTCTGTGCCCTGAACTCATTCAGTTTACTGTTGGCAAGCAGGTCATAGCCTGCAACGTTAATCGAACCTGAATCCGGCAGATCAAGGGCACCGAGCATGTTGAGCAGGGTTGATTTGCCTGAACCTGAAGGTCCTATAATGGAAACGAATTCACCTTCACCTATCGTCAAGTCAATTCCGTTCAAGGCCTTGATGTGGCCGTCCTCATAGGATTTTACAAGATTGCGGATTTCTACAATATTACTCATCAAATCACCTATTCATACCTCAATGCTTCTGTAGGAGGTAAATTAATTGCCTTAATGGCAGGATATAATCCTCCGATAATTCCAACAACTATAGCTATTCCAAATGCCTGTATAAAGGTGTCTATCGTGAATATCGGCGTAAGCCCCATCATAGGACCCAGAACCGTACATGCGATAACCCCGATGATTGAACCGAATATGGCAGATACGATGGTGATAACCAGGGATTCGCCGACAATCATTGTCAAAATCTTTCTGTTTGACCATCCGACAGCCTTTAAAACTCCGATTTCACGGGTTCTCTCAAAGACTGACATCAGCATCGTATTGATAATGCCCAATCCTCCGACTACAATGGCCAGAAGTGAAATTCCCCAGGAGGCAGCCTGAAGCATGTTTAACATAGTGGCCATCTGCTCCATTTCCATGACGGATGAAACAGTAGTGATATTGTCGCCGTACATTGAATCTATCCTGTCTGCAACAGCCTGTGGATCTTCACCCTTTTCGACCTTAACGTAGATATTTGAGATGCTGTCCTCATCACCCATCAGGTCTCCGACCTTCTTGATTGAAGTGAAAACTGCACCGGCAGTATTAGTGTCACCGGATTCAAATATTCCCACAACGTCAAAGTCCTCTCCGCTGACCCTTATGGAGTCGCCTACTGAAATGTTATTGTCTTCGGCATAAATCTTGCCCAAAACGACTTCAGAGGAGTTGTCCTTAAAGAGGCGACCTTCAGTCATGGACATGTCCGCCAGCTGGGTGCCGTTCGGATCGATTCCTATCAGCGTATTCATATAGTCATCGCCCACAGATGTCAAAACGACATAAATCGGATAGGCCTCATCGACGCCGCTGACGTTGGCAATCTTATCAGTCCAGTTGGCGTCAATCGTATTTGTTCCGTATGCTGAGTTTCCGGATTCCTTTCCCGAAATCGAAAAGTCAGCATCTCCCGCATGGATGGTCTCCTCGAAAGTCGATACGAGACCTGTTGTGATTCCACCAAGAGCAACAATTACTATAATGCCTATACAAATGCCTACAATTGACAGTATAGCGCTATTTCTTCTCCTGAATGGATTTTTAATAATGAATTTTAAGAATGACATACTAATACATTGGACTTGACTATATAAATAAATTATTTAACTATGATGTAACATACACAAAAGTGGTGTTAAGATGCAATCCAAGGACATTCTAATACAAAACATTGACAAGGTCCACACCACGGAGATGGGCGTTGGAAGAATTTCAAGAAATTTGGGAATTGATGGAGATGTGGTTGAATACTGCAAGTCAAAAATCCTTAAAAAGGAATCTGCAGTTAATCGCGAAGGCAAAAACTACTATGTGGAAGTTGACGACTGCATTATTACCGTTAACGCGTCAAGCTATACCATAATAACTGCGCATAAAAATAAATAATGATGAAAAAAGAATTAATCAACAAGAACCAATATTCTCAAATTGGAATAAAACTTTTTTTGATGCGTATCTTGAATTCTACGAGAAAGTATTCTTCCATCTTTTGATAATCCATAATTATGCGGACGGTACTTAACTAACAATCCTTTAGCTAAAAGACTTTTTATCGCTTTCTTGAAACCAATTAAATATTCATCAGGCAATTTCTTTTTAATTGTTTCTTCACTAATATTTTTCTTAACAGAAACATTATTTTTAATGCATTCCAACAGTATTTTTTCCTCAATTTCCGTTAAATCTTTATAGATTGATTCATAATCTTTTTTTTGAGACATACTATCTAATAATGGTGTGGTTATTTATCTAAGGTAAATTTATTTTGATAATTTTCTACTTCTTTTAATAATAATTCTGCAATATTTTTTGCAACCTGAGGATGCATAACAATTTCAGCTTTGCCTGTTCTAATAATTTTAACATTATCTTTTACAATATCACAATTTCGTTCAATTTCATCATTGAATAACAATAATCTGATATTGAACGGCGTGGAAGTAACAGCACCTCCAACAACATTAATTTCATCCATATGTTCCGGAATAAAAAAATTTAACTGATTTTCGCTCATAAAAACACCTACATAATTAAAGTAATTAATGAAATTGATTTCATAGCATCATTCGTTCTTTGAGAATTAACATTTAATAAATCATAATTTTCCATTGAAGATACAGATAAAGGCAATGATTCTTTAGTGGAATCAATATTTAATTCAAATTCGTCTAGTTTTCTTAAAAATTCATCAGATTCTATTAATGCTAAAGCAATAGCTCTTTTATCATTAGGATTTAATTTGAATTTTTTACTGCCTTCTTCATCAACTGATAAAATACCTATATTGTTTAATTCTTTTATGTGAATATAAACACTTTTTTTAGATACATCAGACATTCGGGCAATTTCTTCTACTGATAAAAAATAATCCCAATTAGAAATTAACTCTTCAAGGATTTTAATTCTTGCACTATCACCTAATAAATCTCGCAATATCATAACAAACCTCAATTAATATATTGGAAAATTCAAATATAAATATTTTACTAAAATTACAATATTGTAAAAAAATACAAAATTTTAGAAATTAATAAAATATGCCCAAAAATGATTTTTATAAGTTAAAAAACAATTAAAATAAGCAAATAATTGAAAAAAAAGTTAAAAAAAAGTAAATAAGAGATAAAAAATCTCTTTAAATTTATTCCATGTCCTCGAATCTTTCTTCGAGTTTGGTCATTACACCAGGAAGTGAAGTATATTCCATTTCTTCAGCAGGTAATCTGTGAGGTTCGAATGGACCGTGTCTTCTGATGTAAGTTGCGATTTTAGCAGCCTGTTCACGGGTAGGGTCAAATGCAGGGTCATCGAATAAGTCTACAGGACCGATTAATTCACCGTTAGCTACTTGGAAACCTAAACCGACAACTCTAGGTGGTCCGTCAAATCTGATTGGGTTTGCTTCTGCTTCTGAAACAGGCATCATAGGACCGTTGTGTGATCCTCTCATCCATCCGCTTACCATGTGTGGGAATGCAAATGGATCTACACATTCACCGTTTGCAGGGAATCCTGACTGTGCTCTTACAATAGCTACAGGGTCGTCTTTACCGACGTATTCACCGGCCATTAAGTTTAATCTTTCGGTACTTATTGCGGATGCGATTTCACCGTTTTTCTTCCATACTCTTTTAATGACGTATCTTCCGGTTGAACCGATTAATGCGAGCAAGTCGTACATTTCTTCAGGACAGTTCAGGATAACTTTTCTGTGTTCGATTACGTCGAATACTTCAAATTTGAATCCGTCGTGTAAACTTGGGTCGATTACAAGACCTGCAGTGTTGAATGGGTCTGCAAACATTCTGAAGATTGGCATGTTGAATGCACCAGGTTCGGTTTTGTCACAGCAGAACACTAAAACAGGATCGGATGGCCTTTCTTCGAATTCCATTTCTGCTACGCCCGGACCCATACCTTTGATGTTTCCTGAGAAAGTGTCGGACAATAAGTCCTGACCTGCACCGTATAATTTCAATTCACGTGCTCTTTCAGTAGCTTTCATGAATGCGCTATATGCGGTTTTGTGTACTTCTTCGTTTTCTTCACCTTTATCGTGGGTCATGATTAAGTCAATATCATCTCCACAACGTGAAACATAATAATCTTTTAAGATACCGGTTTCTAAAGCTTCGTTTAAAACTTCATCACAAATATCCATTAATTCTGGGTGTGCAACACAGTGACCAGAAACACTTCCAATATCAGCTTTAATTACACTAACAGTTGTTTTCATTTTAAATACCTCTAAAAAATTAAGTTTACTATAAAACTTATAGAATTAATTTAGATATGATATTATTTTTGATTAGTTTAGTATTTAATAATTATGGATTTAATGCCGAGCAAGTTAATTCCAATTTTTTTAGATTTTCACCAAAATATTTTCAGGGAATTTTCATGGAATATTAAGGGAAGTTTCATAGAACTTTAATGGAAGTTTAAGGCAATATTAAGGGAATTTTCGCGGAATAATTTATTAATAAGAAGTTTCAAATAGATTTACATCATTTTAGTTAATGAAAAATGAAAAACAGTGATATTATGGAAGTTAACAAAGACAGGATTAATTATCATAATAAGGATACCCGAATCAAAATCGGACTGCATAATCATGGAAATATGCTTCTTAAACATATTGGCATTGACGAACAGATAGAAGAGATTGAAGAAAGAGATATGACAACTTTAGAAGGAGAAAACATAAAATTAGACTTTAGAGCCCGGTTAAACTCAGGAAAAAGCTTGAATGTAGAAGGTGAAAGTGATGTAGTAGAGATCCGGCATTAAAAAAAACATTAGGATATTCAAGAGAATTAAATTGTACCACTAAAAAAGAAGTAATTTCAGTAATTATTGTCTTAGCTGAAGGAAATAATAAGAATGTCTTCAACGGAGAATATTGTTTCACATTTAAACCATTTTTAGTGGAGATTAAAAAATTCGATGGTGAAAAATATTTAAATATATGCAAGAAGAAAGTTGAAGATAACGAACTCTTCACCAGCGATGACTGTGGAATAATCGATCTTATTCCCGAGATGAAATTCAATCGGAATATGAGTAACGTAATCGAAGAATTATGCTATGTCATTAAAGATGGAATAATTCCAGAAGAAAACAGAAGAGAATTAACCACCATAATTAACTTGAGCATAGACTATTACATAACAGACAAGAAAAAAAGAGACGAACTAACGGAGATGCTTAAAATGGATGACGCATTTATACCAGAATACAACAGAATGATAAGAGAAAGCAAAAAAGAAGGAAAAATTGAAAATATTCAAAACATAAAAGAGGAAATATCCAAAAATCCAGAAATTACAGCCGATGAGATATTTGAAATCCTTGAAAAAAAAGAAAGAGATTTAACGGGAAAATAGATTAACATTCATTTTCCCAAAATATAAAAACAACCTATAATTTAAATCCCGTGCCGATAAACTGCACAATATCCCTTCCGGTATCATCAACAACATCCACATTGATGATTGATGAACTCCTTCCGTTTTTCTTGCATATGGCTTTTGCAATGAGCTTTTCTCCCTTCGGAGCGCTTAAATAATTAATGCTGACCTGCTGAGCCACAGTCGGTGAGTGCATATGGTTGGACAATACTGCAAAAGAAAAATCTGCCAATGTAAACATCACTCCACCCATAACTCCGCCAACTGCGTTTTTATGATCGTCAGTTAATGTCAGACTGCACTGGCATGAATCCTCATTTAACTCGTCTATGCGAATGCCTGCATTGGTTGCAAACCTATCGTTTTTAAAAAATTCCCTTGCTTCTTCTATTGAACTGAAAGTACCCATTTTTAACACCTTTTATATTAAATATTTATACTTATAATTTAAAAAGATATTTACATGGATATTAAAAACTGCTTTAATGATTACAAAAAGTGCATGTTAATTTTTCTGGCATTCATCATAATATTTGTTCTTGCAATGTCTACCGCAGAGAATTTCGCACATTTTGAAAATGAGGCAGTTTTTATAGGATTGGCAACTGTTTTAGGATTAATAGGAATATATTATTCATATAAACGCGAAATGGAACTGCATAAAGTTGCACTGGTATTTATACTGGTTTTTGGACTGCTGATGGTATTTTTCACACCGCCGCTAAGCTTTCCCGATGAAGCCGCCCACTTTACAAGGGCCGAATTAATGACAGAAGGTTACCTCTATCCGGAATTCAGCGACAATGGAATTTACGTTGACAATTACTATTTCGTTTTTCAGGATTCCTATCACGGAGTAACAATACTTTCACCTGAAAACCAATATAATGATCCAATTGATGCAGATAAGGGCTATTACGGATGGACAACATCGTCCCCTTTTTATTCATATTTGCTTTCTGCATTAGGCATTTTAATAGCTAAATTATTGAATTTGACTGCAATATGGGCAATGTACTTGTCAAGAATGGCCAATTTAATATTCTATGGTGCCGTTGCCTATTTCATGATAAAGATAATTCCGAAATACAAACTGCCGCTGCTGGTTATCGCAACGATGCCCTTGTGCATTTCACAGGTATCTTCAGTAAGCTATGATGCATTCATATTAACGTTTACGCTGGTCATATTAACCTATTTCATTAAAATGTACTGCGGCGAGGTCAACGGGAAGAATCTGGCAATATTTTTCATTTCGCTCATATTAATCAGCCTGATTAAGCCGCCATACGTAATGCTGGGATTCCTATTGCTTGTCGTTCCTTTCGAGGATGAAAAACTCAAGAAAATTAGCTTAATTGCCGTGTTGATTGCAGCCGCAGCGATAATGTTAAGCGAGAGTTCATTTTTCACGCCATTGTTTACTCAAAGTGCAGTCACTTCACATAACCCTTCAGTTCCGGCAAACGTATCTTCAAGCGGACAGATTAGCTTTATCCTCTCAAATCCGGCAATCATACTCGCATTAATTAAGAACACACTCTTTTCAGTTCCGAATCTTTTTGTATTGAAATCCAATTTCTTCCACTATACGGGATATAAGGGAATAAAACTGGTTAATTTAATCTACGTATTGTTCTTTATCGGATTTTCACTATTCTATAAGCTGGACATTGAATTGGAAAAAAAGAAAAGGTTAATATTGGCACTTATATTTTTAATCACATACTTTGGAATATACGCCATCTTTTACATAACCTGGAGTCCGGTAGGGTCATTAACGATTCTGGGAGTCCAGGCAAGGTATTTCATACCGGTAATTGCACTGTTACCATTAATAATTAATTTGAAAAATAAAAAAATAGAAAATAAGGAAATCTATATATTTACATTCATTATAATCTGCTTAACGGGATTGTTCCTGTTGCCGATTACTCATTTCTACTGATGCTTTTGAAGGCTTCTTCAATAGCTTCATCCTGATTCATGGCTTCACAGGCTTCAATTACCCTGTCCAAATCCCCCCTGGTTTCAGGATATCTTGGAACTGCAGAACATCCTCCATCATCGATTTTTGATATTTCAAACGTTCCGATTTCTTCAGCGATTCTGGTGATTTCCAGTTTGTCCAATCCTATTAATGGAGATAGAATCGGCATGTCAACGCCGTATCTGGTTGCCAGGATATTGTCGAGAGTCTGTGATGCGACCTGACCAACGCTGCTTCCATCAACAATGGCCAATGCTCCCATTTCATTGGCCAGTTTTTCTGCAAGCTTATACATTCCTGACTTGCACAACACACAAGTCATCTTTTCTGGAGCGCCTTCCTTTGCCTTTTTGAGGTAATCGCCATATTTTACGATGCGTTTTTTGATAGGAACGCCGGCAGCATATTTTTGAAGCTGGTCAACCAGTTTGTTATAGTTTTCAAGTGCCATTTTACTGGTATACGGATCATTATCGCAGTACAGCGCTATAACCTCACAGCCCCTTTTCATCATGAGATATGCTGCAACAGGAGAGTCTATTCCGCTTGATACAAGACAGACCACTTTTCCCTGAGTTCCCAGAGGCAATCCTCCAGGACCTGGAATCTTTTCATGATAAATGAACGTATCATCGTCCCTTACTTCAACAAATATTGTCAATTCGGGATTGGTTAAATCAACAGGCGCAAGGATTCTTTTTCTGACGACTCCTCCGCAGAAAGCAGCCATTTCCTGTGAGGTAAAGTCATGTGTGCCCACCCTTCTGCATTTTATTGCGAATTTGGTTTCCTCATCAATGATTCCTTCACTGGCCAGATTTAAAACGTATTCGCCTAAAGTTTTGTCAATGTCTTCATAGTTGCTGTATGTTGAAATTGCCGGAGAATATGAAACGATACCGAAAACCCTGTTTAAGTTTTCTACAGCTTCATCAAAGTTTTTTGGAAAGATATAAATTCTTCCCTGATTTCTGTCCACATCGCAGTCAATAGCTGCCTTAATGTTATTAACCAGTTTCTTTTCAAAACGGGAACGTACCTTTGTGCTTTTTAAGCCCACTTCCCCGTACCTTGCAATAATTAAATCATACTTCATTAAAACATCTCTTTAAATTAATTTAACTGAATCCCTTAATTTGCCTAAAATATAACAGCAAGTATATTTTTTTGTTTTCAAAATTTATAAATATTTTTATCGGAAATACTATTATTATGGTGAAATATTGCAGCGAATGCGGCGAAAAGATGGATGATGATGCGTCATTCTGTCAAAATTGCGGGGCAAAATCAGAGAATGTGAATAAATCCGAAAAAAACAATAAAGCGCTGATTTTAGGATTGATTGGTGCTGTTATAATACTTATTTTAGCTATAGGATTCATCACAGGAGGATTTGGCCTTTTTGGAGAAAACACTTCAATAATATTTATTAGCGAATCGCCGGTAGCCAACTCCGGAAACTTTACCGTTGAATTAACCTCCGGTTCTCAGGGTATCAGCGGCAAAGAGCTTGAAATAACATTTAAAAACGATAAGAACAGCTATACTTTCAATGGAGTAACGGATAATGTCGGCCTTGTCAATGTCGTTGCAAACGTTGAGGAAGGAGATTATGAGGTTACGGCCTCTTTTGCCGGAGATAACGATTACAAATCATCAAGTGCCACAGCAAGCTATAAAGTCGAGGCAAAAGCGACTGAAATTGACAGTCAGGTAACATCGACCAGAACGGAACCGGATTACGAGTCCTTCAGTTATCCACATTCATTTGAGGATACTGACACCAATGGGGACGGTTATGTTTATTTAAGTGATATGAACATTGCACATACTCCACAAAACATTGTAAAGCAGATGTTTTCCGATTCAGACGATGACCATGACGGCAGACTGAATCACAATGAATACTACAAGTTCATGTACAAGCTGAACTATGATAAAAGCAGTTATGGGCTTTAAAAAAAAGTAATTAATGAGAAAAGAAATAATCTTTTCTCCACTGATTTTAGATTAAATCGACAGCGGTTTTAATGGCTTCATCCATTTTATCTGTGTCTTTACCTGCACCCTGTGCAAGGGTCAAACGGCCTCCGCCGCCACCGCCTAAAACGCCTGCAGCGGTTTTAATGATTTCATTTATTTTAACGCCTTCATCAATGGCTTTCTCAGATGCTGCCCCAACGATTTTACCGTCGTTGTTTCCCATAATGACAACGTCAGCCTTGCCGTTGTCGGTAAAGTCAGTGGCAATCTTTTGAAGCTCCTTAAAGTCACCGTCTATGAGCTGACTGACAACCTTAAGTCCCTTGATTTCAACGAAATCATCGGCCAGAGAATTCATTTTTAAATTGGCTATTTCTGATTTGAGCTTATCGATTTGGTTTTTCTGTGATTTCCATTCGCTGAAGAATCTGTCACAGGTTTTCGGAAGCTGATCGTTTTCAACCTTAAAGATGTTAGCGCTTTCACGCAATAATTCCTCATCATGCTGCATTGAATCTATTGCCGCTAAACCGGCTGAGAAATCAATCCTTTCAACGCCGTCCTGAACTCTTTCGGTCTTGTTGATTTTAATCGGTCCGACAACACCAGTCCTTAATACATGCGTACCTGCACAGGCCTGAACGTCGATTCCAGGAATTTTAACGACACGAATCATTTTTCCAGGAACGATACCACCCTGGTAAAGCACGAAACCGTAGAGTTCCTGCGCTTCATCCCTTGTATGGAACTGGATATCCAAATCGATGTTGTCCATCACGTATTCGTTTGCAAGCTTTTCGATTTCGTTGAGCTCTTCCTGAGTTATACGTTTGTAGTGTGACAGGTCGATACGTGCCCTTGTAAGGCCGTTTTGAGATCCTGCCTGCCATATGTGCTGGCCTAAAACCTTTCTTGCAGCTGCAATCACCAGGTGAGTTCCGGTGTGGTGGCGCGCAAGTGTTATTCTTCTGTCCCAGTCAAGTTTGCCTTCAACTTTTTTGCCGACTACATCATTTGGAATGTCTTTATCTACATGATGCAGCACAACATTGTTAACCTTTTCGGCATGTGCCATTTTAAATGAAGTTCCATCAATTTTAACTTCACCTATGTCTGAAGGTTGGCCTCCTCCTTCAGGGTAGAACACGGTTTTATCGAAGATGAGACAATTCTTGCCGTCCTTCTCGACTACTCCTAAAACTTCGGCTTCAAATTCTTTCTGGTAGAAATCTTTATAGAACAGTAAATCGGTTTCAGGATAATCGACGGTGAACGTTGATTTTTTATGTGAAGTGTCCTTTTCGTGGGCTCCGGCAACCTGAGTAAAGAAATTATCCGGAACGTTAACGGTAAATGAGTCACCTGCCATTTCAACAACAGTTTCTGGAGGAATTCCATGGGCATCGTATAAATCGATTAGAATATCAAGAGGCATTTCGTCTTTTCCTTCTTTTTTAAGCCTTTTGATAGTTCTTTTAACGATGCTTTTACCTTTCTTGACAGTGTTTGCATACCTTTCTTCTTCTAAGGTAATGATATTCATGATATGGTCTTCGGAGTCCCTGATTTCAGGATAGAATTTTGACAGGAAATCCAGCTGTATTGCCATTACGTCAGCCAGTGATTCCTTCATGTTTAAGTCTTTCATGAATCTGATTGTTCTTCTTAAAACCAGTCTTGCAAGGTAGCCTTCCTTTACGTTTGACGGGATGATTCCGTCGGCCAGCATGAATGCAAGACATCTTGTGTGGTCTGCGATAATGTAAATAGCTTCCATAGGTTCTGCTGCCTTCAAGTATTCTTCCAGTGAAAGGTTTAGGCTTTCTGCAACCTGTTTTCTTAATTCCTTCAAATCCCCAATATCTTCAATGTCCATCATTCCGGCAATCTGGGCGTTTCTTCCCTGAATGTCCTCATTGATTTCAACGCCAGTCAATTCTTTCAGTTTATCGACAACAGGTGCGAAACATGCATCATAAGCTGTTGGAGTTCCCTGGGAAATCCATGCAATTCTTTCAAGACCGTAACCGGTATCCACAACCTTGATTGGAATTTCCTTTTTGGATCCGTCCTCTAAAGTTTCGTATTGGATAAATACTAAAGTGGCCAGTTCCACTCCTCTGCAGCAGACTTCATAGCAAGGCCCTTCGTTACCTCCGCCGGCCCACCATGACTTGATGAAAGTGATCTCTTCTGTGTTGATTCCAATATATGCGAAAAACTCGTGGCAGAGCCTGATGGTTTCGTCTTCCCAGTAAATGAAATCGTCTTCCTTGTTGATTACTGTGTGGGTTCCCATCGTAAAGCAGGTCATGTGCCTTCCGGTTCTTCCCACATTGTCAACGTCGTTGAGCCTGATTGACGGCTGAGCCATTTCTATAGGATTTGCCGGAGGCTTGACAAGGCCTGATGTTATCCATGGCTGGAAACAGAAGATTGATGCTCCAACCAAAAACACGTCATCTCTCCATCTTTTGGCAAGAACGGGATATCTTGGGACATGAGTATGTCCGTTACTTTCTAAAAATTCTCTAAAAACCTGCTGGATTTCATATAAGTTATATGCTTTATCGGTTGCAGGATTTGCAATAAACTCATACTCGTCACAGGGAGCGTCCCCGCAGGTATCTCTGTCTACCTGAGAGTAAAACTCCTGTCCGCAGGTTTTACATGTTTGCTTTTTATAACCAAGTTCATTAAATATTTCTACCATATTAATCATTTTAAAGATTTATTAGTAAATTGTATGTTGTTAATATAATAAATAACTTTCAAAATAACTTGTTGTCAACAACATTTTAATTAAGCAATAATGAAAGATATAATTTTAAATTTCCATATAGAAAAGGATTGATTGGTTAAAACAAATAAAATCAACACCCGATTAATAAATCCTCCCTTATTTAAATCATCATTAATCCACAAGGGATAGTATTAATAATTTTTAATTAGATTCAGATTCCCAAATAATTCTTAATGGACCGATATAAAAAGATTAAAACAATAAAAAACCATATGAAAATAAATATATCGCATTTAAATTTATATTTTCCGATAGCATAATCTTTTTTATCAAATATTACTAAAAATAATAAAAGTAATCCAATTAAAAATAAATATATGATTAATAAAATTTTTTGATTATAAAAATTCGAACATAAAAAAGCGAATAACGATATCACAGAATAAAACAAAAAATATTAAACGCATGAAATTAGTCTTATCCGTTACCAACAAAGAATTTAAAATATCCATTTTACCTACACCTACCTTAAAAGTAAATTATTATTAACATATAAAACCAGTTATCAATAAGATAAATGAATTGATATTTGAATGATTGTTTTTTCCAAATAATTCAACGGATAATAAAGAGGTTAAATATTTCAGCATGAAAAGTATTATAAAAAATGCAATGAAAATACTAAGGAAAAATAAAATAGAGAACCCAGATAAGAAAAATACAATCAAACAAAAAATAATCGGTAAAAATAGAAAATATAATTAATCTTAATTTAATATTATCAACACGCTCTTTTGAATCCAAATCATTATATTTACTAAATAATATTTTTTAAAATAATCAATATCCATAAGATCCACCTTACAAATAAAATTTGATTATGAATAGAATAACAATAATAATTATCCAAATAAAAATTAATTTCTTCAATTCAATATTATATTTATTTATGTGAAATATTCTTTTGCCAGATATTAAAATAAGCGTCAAGATTAATCCCATAGAAAATAAATAAAAAATAATGCATAGGGAAAAATTATATAAAAATAAAATTAATAATGATAATAAAAAAGACAATACTACACAAATTAACATTATTATATTCAATAATTTCATATTAACAAGCTCCTTTAAACCGATTTTAAGAAAATAAAAATTAATAAGAAAAATCCGAATAAGATGTAATTATAATAAACTAAGTCTGATGGATTACCATTAATAGATTCAATATTAAATGCGTAAAATGAATAAAATTCCAAAAGAATAAACGTTAACATAAATATGGAACTGCCATAAATAATAGAGCGAATAGATTTATAAATTAAAAACAACATTAATGCTAAAATTAAGGAAAACAAACATCCAAACATTAATTTAAATTCAATAGAATATATTCTTTCTTTAGAAGATAACTTATTTTTACTTGATAACATAATTCTAAAAAAATCTTTTAAGTGCATAATATCTCACCAACATATGAATAAATCCAAGAATCTTCTTTATTATAATAATAATCTAATATTACACTTTTAATTTTACTAAATACATTTACAAAAAGATACTTTATAATCTCATCATCTGTATTGCCTAATTAATATTTTTATTAGATAAAGCATTACCATCACAATCCAATAATGAAACACTAAAACATTGATTTCCACCATAATACTTAACAAGATCAGAAGAATTCAAAAACGTATCAACAGGCAAATTATTACCCCCATTAGAACTAAGCTCATCATCAAAACCAGATTCATTACCAATCATTAATACATCAGTACTATTATCTTCAAAAGCATAAACCGAAGACATACAAAAAAGAAATAAAAAACAAGTCAAAATCAAAACAATTTTCAATTTAATTAAAATCACCCATAGACAATAATTAATTAATATTTATTAATAATATTAAAATATATAAAAATTTTCTTTCTTATTGCATATAACCATATTTTCCCTATTAATACATCATATGAGTTTATAACTTCTTTTTAATTTAAAAAGATTTAAAATAATTATAATCAGAAATGATTTAGATAAAATACTGTTTAGAAGATGAAATACTGTGAGTTATAGAAATAATAATATTAAAGACTTTATGATGGCAGTAATAAAAAAAGAGGTTAGAATAATCTAACCTAAATATAAACCATAGTTTCCGGAGTTAATTTTAGTTGGTTATAGATATCTCCTTTATTTTTCATGACAGGATTATCAGCCGGATCGAGTTTTTCTTCAGAATTATCAGGATTTACAAAATCACCATCAACAGGGTGATGCTCATTAGGCAAATCTTGCATTTCTGAGAAAAATCTATTTCCATTTCCGCCATATCCTTCGAAAAATAGTGTGCCGTTTTCACGGTATATTCTATCTGCCGGAGGATTTTCACTAACAATATTAGAGTTAGGAGTTATATCTTCCATTACAGATTTTAAACCGACGGATTTATCTGCATCTATAGATTTATCAACGGCAACTGATTTATCCGTACTATTATTATCTACACTAACAGATTTATCTGCGGTAATATTAGTGTCTTTTGTAACATTATTAGTATTTTTAGTAGTGGAATCTGCATTATCATTAGTTAAAAGTGCATAACTTGATGAAATGAGAAATACAGCTAAAATAATACCAATAATTATTGCATATTTTTTGTCCAAGAAATACCTCCTATAATTATCATTAAAAGGATATATATATACAAATTAATAATATTTAAAAATTTCCTCCTTCAATAAATAAAAAAAACACACAATAGTCAACAAGCCGACAGCCATTAATGTAAAGGTAAAGATTTGATTTCATCAAAATTCAATCCAGTAATCTCAGAAATGGCATCAAAAGACCATCCTTCGTAGAACATGTATTTGGCTATCTCAAACTTATTATTTTCAATTACTTCAAGAGCTCCGAAATTTAAACCTTCAATAAATCCTTTTTTGTATTGATTACATTCATATTTAAGAGCATATTTACATTTAAATTTCCCATAATCCGGTTCGGCGATTTTCAGCAAATCTTTTCCAAATAAATCAAGCAGGGCTGAACCGAAATCGAAATATGTTAAAGTATAACTATCCGAAGATCCTGCATGAAAAATAGCATCATTATCAAATATAAGCTCGATATCCCACATGCATTGAGGATTATCCTCATTAACTGGAGCCCATGACTCTTTTTGATTCCATAGAAATATATTATGTTCAATTAATAGCTCATTAATCTTGTTTAATTCAAAATCCGTTAAGTTCTGAGAGGAAAAAACACAGTTATCATCAAATAGCCTATACATTTTTGATTCTTGAAAATCAATGCAGAATTTAGTGAAAAATGAATAATCACTAGAATAATGTTTAAAATTGATTTTTTTAAGGTCTAACTTTCTATTAGTAGTTAAATCAAATATTCCTTCTTTTTTAATGTCATAATTAATTGTTGTGATGAATTGTTTAGAGTAATCAATATTCAAAACATCAAAGCCAATGAGATATTCCAGCAAAATCCCGAAATCAATCCAGTTTTTTGGAAATTGCCAGAAAATATTATTGAACCACATACCATTCTCATCATAAAATTCAACACATACGGAATATGTTAATTTCGCAAAAAATGTTGGTTCAGAATTAGGTTTAAAAATATCTTCAAAATCATTTAATTTCTCCAAAAATACATTAATTTTAGCATCATCTAAATGATAAACATCATAGGACACCTTTTTTCTAATAATATCAAGATATTCATTATGATGACCTCCAATAAGATTAGTTTTGGAATCCTCATTTGACTTCCAGTAATTTCTGAAATCCCAATTAGCAAGCTTTTCATCAAGATATACTAGAAAATTATCATGCCATTCTTCCTCATTTAACTTATAGTATTGGCAAATATTAATCTGTGTGATAGTCATGGCTCTGATGGTAATTTATTTGGTAATCGGTTTTGGTTAATTAAAAAAAAGAAATAAAGGTGATAGATTTAAAAAAATCTATCCGAATAAAGCACCTAAACCAGCTGCTGCTGCTTCTTCGGTAACTTCTTCTTCCTCTTCTTCCTCTTCTTCTTCCTCTTCGACAGCTTCAGCTGCTGCTGGAGCTGCTGCTGCAGGAGCTGCTGCTGCCATAGCAGTAGTTTCCATAGCTTCGTCGATGTCAACATCTTCTAAAGCTGCGATTAAAGCTTTGATTCTAGCATCGTCTGCTTCGATTCCTGCTGCTTCAATAATACTTTTAACATTTTCTTCGTTAATATCTTTTTCTGCACTGTGCAAAATCATTGCCGCATATATATATTCCATGTTATCACCATTAGTTTATTTAAATTATAATGTTTAAATCAAAAAATTTTAAATTTAATTTTAACCAAAGAGAGCTCCTAAACCAGCTGCTGCTGTTTCTTCGGATACTTCTTCCTCTTCTTCCTCTTCTTCTACTTCCTCTTCTTCAACTTCTTCAACTACTGGAGCTGCTGCAACAGCAACGTTTGATAGTTTTTCAGCTAATTCATCGTCAATAGCACCTGCTTTGTCAGCGACAGCTGATGCGATAGCTAACATCTTAGCTTGTGCGAGTCCGATAATTGGTCCTGAAGTTTCTGAAGTTAATATTGCTGCTTCTACACCGACATTAATTGCTCTGGTGTAAGCTAGAGTAATAATGCTGGAAATAGTTTCATCAGTAGGTATAGCTGCGTTAATAGACAAGTTAAATGCGCTTCTGATTGCGCCTTGTAAGTCAGCCATTGTTTGTTCTTCATCGATTGCAAGTAAGTCTGAAGTATAAACTGCTTCATCTTCATATACTGCTTTTAAATCAATTCCCACTTCCATTGGATTAATATCCAATCTTGATAAGGTTGCTGCAACATCTTTAGGTACTGCTTCGCCTGCTTCGACAACAACAGTATCTTTTTGAACAACAATTTTTCCTTTATCGATCTTTGCAGGAATTCCAACTTGCTGCAATTCACCTAAAAACGGACCAGGTTCGAATCCTGTATCACCGGCAGGTACTACAATATCTTCCGGAGCGATAGTTCCTGGCTTAGCAGGAGCAGAGGTCTTACTATCTTCTAGGATTTTGTATAACTTGAACGGATTCATTTCGGTTGCGATAATTGCAACTTGACCGTCCATATGTCCAGACAAATCAACAATGTTGTTTTTGCTAGCATTACAATCTTCGAGAGCTAAATCAATAAGGTTTTTCTTAGACATTCTGATAACAGCCTTGTCCTTGAGATTTCTTCTCATTTCCTGAAGCTGTTTTGCTGGAATGTTGAGTAAATCGACAATACCAACGACATCATATTTGTCTATGAGACCTTTGAGCTCTAAAACTTCTTCTTTTTTCCATTCAGCAACATGAGCCATTAGATCACCCTCACGCTTGGACCCATAGTTGTTTTAATAAACATGGATTTTATTTGACTTCTTCCTTTTTCTAAATTGCGGTCTAAGACTGTAAGAACAGTTTCCACATTTTCAGCTATATCATCCTCGGACATGTCCTGGCTTCCAACAACAATTTGAATGAGTGGCTGTTGTTTTACGCCAACTTTGACAGTACTTTGTAATCTTTCTAAAAGAGGGTCAAGTTTGATACTTGCCGGAACTGGTTTTGGCATTTTGTTACGAGGACCGAGAACCGGACCAAGGAACCTACCAACGAGTGGCATCATATCAGCTTGAGCTATGAAGAAATCGACAGAGTTTGCCATTTTTTTGGCAGCTTTTCTATCTTTTCCTAACTCTTCTAAATCGTTTTTGTTGATTACAAGATCGAGGCCTGCATCTTTAGCTTGAACAATAAGTTCCCCATCAGCTATGACTCCGATTTTTACCTCTTTGCCACGGCCTTTAGGAAGAGTAACTTCCTCATTAAACCTATTTTCTGGCCTTTTGACATCTAAGTCACGGATATTAATAATAATATCTACGGACTCAGTGAAGTTTCTCGGCTTAGATTGTTCTTTAGCCTCCTTCACCGCATTAACTATATCTTGTGTCATATTCGTCCCCCATGAACATTTTCTGTTCAGTGGTTTATTTTTGGTTTCATGAGATCGTTTGCAAGAAAAAATTCTTCACGATTGCATGAATTAAAAAACAGTATATCAATTATAATCCGTAAATTATAACATCATATACACCGTTTTACATATTAACTTAAATTTTATTAACCGATATCTATTCTACTAAGATATCATCATATACGCCGGCATCGACGTCTTTTTGTGCTTCTCTTGGGTCTTTGCCGTCTACGGAAATTCCCATACTTACACAGGTTCCCATAACCTCTTTGGTTGCAGCCTTGTAATCGTTAGAAAGTAATGAATCGTACTTCATTCTAGCGATTTTCAATGCAGTTTCGATAGGTAAGTCATTGACAATGTCTAAACCCGGTTCGTGAGAAGCCTTTTCGATGCCTAATTCTTGCATGATTAAAGCTGTAGTTGGCGGAGTACCGATTTCAATTTCGAAATCTTTGGTATCTCTATCAATGGTGACTTTGATAGGCACTTTCATTCCTGCAAAGTCAGCACTTTTTTTGTTAATTTCATCAACTACCTGCATCATGTTAATACCGAAAGGTCCTAAAGCTGGGCCCAATGGAGGTCCCGGAGTAGCGCTTCCACCTTCGATAAGAACTTCGACTGTATCTTTAGCCATCAGTCAGCCTCCTTTTGAATTATTCTTATTTGATCAGCTTTAACAGTTACCGGAATTGGAACTGCTGCTTCTATTAACTCAAGAACAACTTCTTCACGTGATTCATCAATACGAACCACTTTAGCTCTTTCACCCTTGAAAGGACCAGAAATGAGTTCAACAATACTTCCCTTTTGAATTGAGGAAATAATAGGTTCTGGCTTTAAGAATCTTTTAGCTTCATCAAAGGTTATACCACCTTTTCCTTCGACAACACCTCTTAAATGCTGTACTTTCAAATTAGGATTTCTTAAATCTATTTTTGTTACAGATTCAACTAAGATATACCCTTTTAAAGATTCAGGAACAAGAATTGATAAAATGCCAACACCAGGCATTTTAGCTTTGCGTGCTAAAAGTCTAGCTACGTTTCTTTCTTGACCTACGGATGTTTTAAGAGCATATATGGAACTATTAGTATCTTCCATGAAAAATTCACCTATTTAAATATTCTTACTGTTAATAAAATCATATATTAAGTTAAAAGTTATTATAAAAACAATGTAACAAGATTAAAAAAATCTTGCAAAATAGATTTCTATAATATCTATATATCTATTAATTATAGTATATAAAGTTTTCAAAAAAAACGAGATTTTGAAAAGAAATTAAAATTTCATTATAATTTATTTTGGGCGATCTAATTTAAAAAAATAAAAGAAAGGTTTTATAAACCTACTAAATTACCAATTAAAACTATAACAAAACCGACAGCACCGATAACTAGAATACCGAGAGCGGTAATTTTAACTAAATCTAGATATTCTGCCTTATCTGGTTTTCTTGCTACTTTTAATACCCTTTTACTGTCTTTAACAAATTTATCAAAACGTTCTTTTATATCCATTTAAATAACCCGAAATAAAAAATTTAGTAAATTATAATAAAATAGTAATATACAATATTATAAATTTATTTATTTATATAGTTTTCTATAAACTGAAAAAAATATATAAATTTTGATGGATTTAGAAAATTCCATCAATAAAATCATCTAACTGATCGTTGGTGCTTTTTGCTTCATCGGTTGATACCTCGCTATCATCCTCAAAATCAACAGAAGAAGAGCTTCCGTCACCGGATTCAATACCTGAAACAACAATAGTCGTTCTGACAGTGCTTTGCAATGCAGGATCAAGTTGAGCACCCCAAATGATGTTTGCTTCAGGGTCAAGTTTGTCAGCAACAACCTGCACGATTTTTTCGGATTCGTGCAATGTCAAGTCTTCTCCACTTGAAATGTTAATTAAAGCACCGGTAGCGTTTGAAATATCAATGTCAAGTAAAGGACTGCTTAAAGCTTCATGCACTGATTCCAATGCTCTGTCTCCGGAGTCGGATTCACCCATACCAATCATTGCCATTCCGGAGCCTTCCATGATACTCTTAATATCAGCAAAGTCCAAACTGACAATACCAGGTTTTGTAATCAATTCGGTGATTCCTTTAACCGCTCTGCCTAAAATTTCATCGGAAACTAAAAATGCTTTAGTCAATGGAAGGTTTGGAGCTACTTCCAGCAATTTATCATTTGGAATGACGATAACAGTGTCGGCTGCTTCTTTAAGCTTTTCAAAACCTTCATCAGCATTGTTTCTTCTTCTAATACCTTCAGCTGAGAACGGCATGGTAACAACAGCTACGGTTAAGGCGCCTAATTTTTTAGCGATTTTAGCTACGATAGGAGCTGAACCTGTACCGGTTCCTCCACCAAGACCGCAGGTAACGAATACCATGTCTGCGCCTTCGAGAGCTTCTCTTATTTCATCTTCGGTTTCTTCAGCACATTCTTCACCGATAGCTGGATCTCCACCTGCACCTAATCCACCGGAAGTTTTTCTACCTAAAAGAATTTTTTTATCGGATTGACTGTAATACAAGTCTTGTGCATCAGTATTTACAGTAATAGTTGCTGCACCTTCAATACCGATTTCTGATAATCTTGAAATAGTGTTGTTTCCAGCACCACCGGCTCCAACAACAAAAATATTAGTTTTTTGGATAAATGGTAAAAGATCATCGTCTGCTGTGGACGGAATAGTTTTTTTGGAATCTACCTTTTCCATTCTTTCTTCAGATTCTTTAATTGCATCATCTATAAATTTCACGAATTAACCCCACATACTCTGCTTAAAAAAAATATTTGTAAATATTTCTATTTAAACTTATATTTAAATGCAACTATAATTTATAAAATTAATCTCTAGGCATTGCAATAATCTCATGGATTTTCAGATTGAATAAATCCTTGGCATTGACCGGAGTCAATATGACTGCAGTGTCCACGCCTGAGCCTCTTCCACCAATTGCTATGATTTCTTCGCCAACGGAGATTAAACCGGCATCAGCAGCCATGATTGAAATTTCACAGGCCACTTTAACTCCATGAGAAATCATACGAAGAGTGTCTGAAACAATATCTAAAGGAGCGAAACCTCCGTATTTATTGGTTACTCCACGGTTTGCTCCGCTGAAAGCATGGCATCCGATTAATGTTGAAATTCCTTTCTCTTCAAGAGTTTCCAGCATTTCATCGGTGATATCAAGGGTGTTTTCTTCCTTAAATCCGGAATGGTGGGTAACATTGATTATTTCAGCGTCGCCTTCAACGGCATCATAGAGTTTCAATGCAGATTTTCCGGTTGCAGAAGCTATTACAATGGTATCTATTTCATCGGATTCGTCCAGTCTTTCCTTTACAGCAGCTACAAGTTCATCAGTGTAATCTTCACCTTCTTTTTCAAAATACGTTATTTTCATCATCTCACCTTTATATAATATTAATGGGCATATATTATTTAAGGATTTATATGATTGATGATAATATAAAGCATGTGATTAACGGGGACTACATTGTTATTCCGATTGAAACGGGATACATTAAGCCGAATGAGGATTTAAGCTCGATTATTAATCCCGCACGGGAACTGATGGAAGACGGAGACTATCTGGTCATTGCAGAAACTCCAATTGCCATATCCCAGGGACGTCTGGTGGACGAATCCGAGTATACGCCTTCATTAACCGCCAAATTCCTGACGGTAGTGTGGAGCAAGTACCTCTGGGGCTACGTGTTCGGACCCCTTTTGAAAATCAAAAAAAGAACCATCAATAACTTGAGAAAATTACCCGAAGAGACTAAAGCCCATAAAGAAGTGGTTCTGCAGCTATACGGCTTAAAGCATGCATTAAAGCCGGCTTCCGAAGCAGGAATTGATTTAAGTAACGCTCCAGGAACATGCGTTTCCCTTCTTCCAGACAATCCCGAAAAAGTGGCAAAGGAAATTAAAGCTCAAATCGGAAAGGAAGTCTGCGTGATGATTATCGATACCGACGCCACATACATGAAAAACGGCAAGTACTTTACAGGTTTGCCGATAGCCATTAACGGAATCGAAGCCGACAGAGGATTTTTCGGATACGTTAAAGGCCAGTTAAGCGAGAACATGGGTTCAACGCCCCTAGGCTGCAGCGAAGAAATCAGCGTCGAAAAGGGTCTTGAAATAGCCAACATTGCCGAGGATTATCAGAAATCCCTCTCCAGTGAAATGAAAACCATACACGACGTTAAAAAGGTTTTAGGTACCTCCGAAAAGGAAGTTACTGTTGAAGATCTGGACAGCATAACCCATACCCCAGCCGTCATCATAAGGAAAAAGTAACTAACATTTTTATAATAGTATTGACATAAATATATTATTGTTATAGTTTTAGGGGTAATCAAATGATAAACAATCCAATAGTTAACGATTTTCTAGTACAAATTGTAGCACCGGAAGACTTGAAAAATATTAAAGCCATCATCCAAGCATTAATTGACGGGATTGAAACCGATGAGGCAATCCACGAAAAAACGGACATCAAATTAAATACCGTCAGAAAACTTTTATACAAGCTTCATGACGCTTCAATAGCTACATACAAAAGAAACAAAGACCCTGAAACTCAATGGTTCACATACACATGGAAATTCGACAAGGAAGAATATGTAAAAGAAGTCACTGATTTTTATACTGAAAGATTAAAGGAAAGAGAAGACTTGCTTGACAATTTGGAGAACAATTTGTACTTCGTTTGCTGTATGGAACCTGAACATTTTAAGGGAGATTACACCGAATCTTCCGAATACGAATTCTACTGTCCGGTTTGCGACTATGAACTGGAACCCTATGATGCCAAAAAGGAAAAAAGCCTATTGAAAAGAAGAATAACTATCGACAAAAAGAATTTCAAGAAATTTGAAGATTCAATTCAAGAATAAACTGATATGATGGAAATTGAAATTCTTAAAAAAGAAAAAACCCCTGAAAACGTGATTGCCCACTCAATAGCGGTTTGCAAAAAGGCATCAGAGATTGCCCTGAATTTTCCTGAAGCTGATAAGGATTTGATTAGAAAGGGTGCTCTCCTGCATGATATCGGAAGGTCTAAAACCCACGGGATTTCCCATGCCGTTGAAGGGCGAAAGATTGCCCAGCAATACGGATACGGCGAGGACGTTTTAAATATCATTGAAAGGCATATAGGCGCCGGAATCACAAAAGATGAGGCTAAAAAGTTAGGTCTTCCTGAAAAATCATATGTTCCTGAGACCTTGGAGGAAAAAATCGTCGCCCATGCCGACAATCTCATCAGCGGAACGAAAGAGGTTGACGTTGACTACGTGATTAAGAAATGGCGCTCCAGAATGGATGAGCCTGAAGACAACATTAAACGACTTATTGTAATGGATAATGAATTGATTAAAGCTTTTGAGGATGATTAGCGATGAAAGTGATATGTTCAAGTGAAGAATCTTTGTACAGGCCCGAAGCGGTCAGATGGAGAGAAAGGATGGAAATGATGAAGCCTGTTGGAGACAGCGTCGTTCTGCTTCCATGCAGCATGAAAAAACCTTATTCCGACTCCAAATCCCATCAAGCCTTCAGAAAGCTGACAAGATCATTTCAGGAGCTTATCGTAACTTCCCCCTTTGGAATATGTCCAAGGGAACTTGAAAATACCTTCCCGATACAATCCTATGACGTCAGCACGACCGGATCATGGTCTGAAAACGAAATTAAGGAAACCGGCCAGCTAATTAAGAAGTACTGCGAGGGAAAAAGGGTTGTTGCACATCTTCACGGAGGATATCTAGAGTCCTGTGAAGCCTACCTCGATGACTTTACGCTTACGTGCCAAAACGGCAAGCCGACATCTCCGGATTCACTTTACAACCTAAGGATGGAGCTTAAAAATCATGAAAAGATTAACAGAAGAGACAAGGTTTTAAATGAGCTCAGGTCAATTGCAGTTTATCAGTTCGGTCCAAAAGCGAAAGATTTCATTCCAGACAACGTGAAAACGAAAGGAAGATATCACAAAAAGATTACCGTTGACGGCGTTCAGATAGCTCTTTTAAATAAGGATTACGGCCTTTACCGATTGAATCTGGCCGGAGGAGAGATTTTAAGGGATTTAGGCATTAACATTGTCAATATCGATTTTGACCTCACAACAAACACCGTATTTGCGCCGGGAATAGAAAAGGCCGACCACAATATCATTCCTAATGACGAAGTCGTTGTTGTTCGAAACGGAGACGTTGTAGGCGTTGGAAAGGCAATTTTAACCGGTCGTGAAATGGAATTATGTAGCAACGGCATTGGTGTTAAGCTCAAGCATCGCGTAAAATAATTTTTGAAAAACAATAATGTATAAATACATTAAGCATAAACATAACTATATTAGTTGTTATATTATTATTCTAGAGGTGAATATTAAATGTCAGAAGAATTAGTCAATTCAATCAGAGACGCAGTTGCGGTAATTAACGACCCTCACATGGGTATCAGTATTGTTGAAATGGGAATTGTACAGGACATAAGCGTTGACGGCGACGTTGCAAACATTGTCATTAAGCCAACCAACCCTGGCTGTATGAGTGTTACCCGTATTGCTGCTGACGCTAAAATTCAAGCAGAAAAAGTTGAAGGAATATCCAAAGCCGTAATCACTGTCGAAGGACACATAATGGCAGATTCCATTAATGAAATGATCAACAGGTAAATTTAATTTCAAACACCACATCACTTTTCAAGTTAGTTTAAACTAATTAACTTGAATTTTTTCAATTTTTCGCTGAAAAAGTCGAAAAACCAAAACACTTATATATTGATAATTACCATAAATATATTTGTTGTATATAGGCTAGTGGCACAGCATGGTTAGCGCGCTCGGCTGATAACCGGGAGGTCGTGGGTTCGAATCCCATCTAGCCTACTTCTAAAACTATTTTTTTTGAAAATAACTTTTTTTTACATGATAATTTTCTCGTCATTTTACCAAATTATTTATATACCATGTTCTACATAATATTACTTAAATGTACAAAAAAGTGTAATGGAGTATAAAAATGTGGGAAATTATAGAGGAAAAATTCAAGAAATATCCGGCAAGGATACGTGTTGCGGAAAAAATGATTGAACTGGGATTATCCGTTCATGAAAACGGCAAAGTCTATTGTGGAAATTTAAAAATCAGCGATAAAGCACTTGCCACAGCGGCAGGCGTCGACAGGCGTGCAATAAAATCAACGATTAAAATCATTGAGGAAGACCCTGAATTATTTGACCTTTTCAACAACATAATGCCTGCGGGAACATTACTTAAAAACATTGCCAAAATCGTCGATTTGGGAGTTATAGAAATAGAAGTGGGGTCTGACAACGAGGGAATACTTGCTGCAACGACAGATTTGATTTCAAAAAAGGGAATTAACATAAGGCAGGCTTATGCCGAGGACAGTCAGATGCAGGAAACTCCAATCCTTACGATAATTACAGAAAATCCTATAAACGGTGATTTGATTAGTGAATTCTTAAAAATAAAAGGAATCAATAGAGTGTCAATCTATTGATCTAAACCGGCTTCTTTTCTAGCCTGTTCCATTTCTTTGTCTTCTTCCTCAAGAACTTCCAAAAGCTCTTCCCAAGCTTCCAAAGATTCCTTGGCGGCTTCCTCGGATAACTTTTCGATAGCGTAACCAGCATGGATTAAAACGTAATCTCCAAGCTCCACGTCAGGAAGAAGATCCATTTTAGCCTCCTGTCTTGCCCCGCCGAAGTCGGCGTAGAGCAAATTGGCTTCCCTGTCTATTTTTACAATTTGCGCCGGTGCGGCAATACACATATTTTTCCATCTCCAATATAATTAAATTAGTTAATAAATAAAATATATTATAATTCATTATATATAATTATCTAATGGTGAAAATATGGCGAATATTATAATAGGATCCGGTCCAGCAGGAAGATTAGGCTCATACGAGCTTGGAAAATTAGGAAAAGAAGTTATTTTGATTGAAAAAGCCCATATTGCAGGTACATGCTTAAATGAAGGCTGCATGGTTATCTGTGCATTAAGCGACATATCAAAATTTATAGATTCAAACAAAAGATTCAATGAATACGGCTTTATCAAAAGCCAGGTTGATGTCAGTTACGACAAGATAGCTGCTAAAATTGTTGAAACACAGGAAATGCTTAGAAAACTAAACCAGATGGAAAACGAAAGCGTTGGAAATACCGTAATATACGGAGAGGCAAGCATCAATGAAAATGAAGTTAATGTTAATAATGAAAGCTACGAATACGACAATCTATTGATAGCTACCGGCGCAAGACCACATATTCCAGAGATTAAAGGAAATGAATATGGATTAACTAATAAAGACATTTTAAAGCTCGATGATATTCCAGAAAAACTCAATATTATTGGCGGAGGAGTCATCGCAAGCGAAATAGCCAATATCTTCTCAACTCTGGGAAGTGAAGTCAACGTCATTGTAAGAAGCCAGTTTTTAAAGGAAATTGACGAGGACGCCAAAAGTTACATCTTAAAAAAGATTCTTAAAGACGTTAACGTGATTGAAAACACAGATATTGTTGAATGTGGAAAGAACAGTGTTGTTTTGGACAATGGAGAGTCTTTGGAAGGAGTGCCTTTCTTTGCAACAGGAAGGGTTCCGAATTCAGAGATTGCTGAAGGCTTTGTTGAGCTGAATCCAGACAAGACCATCAAAGTCAATGAATTCATGCAGACTTCCAGAGATAACATATACGCCGCCGGAGACGTTACCGGAGGCTGGCAATTAACACCCGTAGCAAGAATGGAGGGAATCTGCGCTGCAAGAAACATGGCCGGATACCTCAACAAGATAAGCTACGAGTCAGTTCCCCAAACGATAAGTCTGAACACTGAAGTGAGCTTTGTTGAAAACAAGAAAATCGGGGACGTTGAAAGCGAAACCATAGCGTTTCCGGGAATCGGAGGGCCTAACGCATTCTGGAAAATACTTACCGGAGAAACCGGATATACGAAAATCGAATTTGACAGCGAAAACAATAAAATCAAGAAAATCAACTCAATATCACCTTCATCAACAAGCGATATTGCATATTTATCCTATTTAATGAGAATGGACTATCCTCTGGATGACTATTCAAATTTCATTGAAGTGCATCCGTCTACGGATACCAACTATAAAATCATCAAGACTTTGTGGTTATGATTCATTTCCACAAATGTCAATTATTTTTCCGGCAAGTTTTGATTTGGTGGCTAACAGCTCGTCAGCATAGTCATTGGTGTGTTCCTTAAGGGAATCGTAGTTTTCAAAGGCCTTTAAGATGGTTTCATTGGCATCTTCAATGTCAGTTTCCAGTATTGCACCTTCGAAAAGTCCTGCCATGTTATGGTATCTTCCCCATTTTATTTTTGTTACGGTGACAATCGGGAGTCTGCAGGCTAAAACCTCTTCAATCATTACCCCATCATCTGTTAAAACCGCCAAATCGGCAAAATTGAAAATATGGTTAAGCCAATCTATATATCCCAGATAGATAACTTTTTCTTCATTGATCAGTTCAAGATACTCGTCATGCATCGGATAGCCGACAAGAAGAACGTTGTATTCGTCGCTGAATTCGGCGAAATTGTTTGCGGCCTCAATCATGCCCTTAAAAAGGGATGATCCTGAAGAAAAAAGTATTGTTTTTTTTCTTTCATCAAAGAGTGGAAATTCCTTAAGCTTTTCAAAGGCGATTTCCCTATTGCCTGAATTAACGTCATCATTTAAAGGATAATATGTCTTGGACAGGTTTTCGGGCAATGTATCTTGCCTGAACAAATCATATTCCGGCAAAATAATACAATGGTTAAGTTTAGGACATACTTTCATGTCCAACGGCGTGCAGCACAATGTTACGCAGGGCTTTTTGGATAATTTGGAACCTACGCTTGCTACAATTGCTCCTCCGCCGATTATTCCCACAACAAAGTCAACGTTTAATTTATTGATTAGTTTTCTTGCTTTAAAGGTGGCGGTTATCATTTTTAATGCTGCCTTAACTGATGACAGCTTGGTTGCGGCATGTCCTCCTGCCTGAGGTATTGAAATATTGTGCCATGTGTAGCCTTTCTTTTTGAAAAGTATTCCCGGTGCGGATTCGTCAAGGGCAAGTTCGCACTGGACTCCTCTCGCTTCAAGGGCTGTGATGACATTGTATGCTATAACGGCATCGCCCCCAAGCCCCCTTCCGGTAATTACGACTAACGCCTTCACCTAAAGCCTCCTGTTAAGGGAAGGGATTTCTTTTTGACTGGGAGTGAATCCCTTTGGATTGTCGGCATGAGGATTGTATAAAAGTCTTCTAAATCCGAAAGCAATTAGAATGTCACTTGTAACTTCAATCTGTTTATCTCCAAGAACCCATTTGCGTACAAGGTCTCCCAATCCCCCTCCTGTGAGGACATCCATAACGTAGTCTCCGAATGTCGGGTCAAGAAGCCTCAACCTTTGCCTGAAGAATACCTTGAGCGTGCTTCTTCTGACAAATGCAGTAAAGCAGACCGTGAATATGAAAAGCAGTGCAACCCACCAGAATCCTCCGATATAGTAGAAGGCGATTCCCAAAGCTACCGCGAAGGTGTGGTTTCCGACTTCCCCCAGCATGATTTTTCCAAGGAAATCCAATGGAGAATAAGCCAGACAGACTACAAAAATCAATAACGGAGTGTAGACAGCAGGCAACTCTTCAATTGAAGGTGAAGCAACAATCAGCATGCAGGCCACGGTTATTAATGACATTACCATAGTAACCATCGCACATGAACCTGGCTGCATGTCTGAAATGTTTAAAGGCTGTATTAAGAAAGCGATCAGAATGGATGAAAATCCGAATCCTTCAATAAATCCAACTATCATTACTAAAATCATGCCTATTCCACGTGAAAGTTGGCCGATTTCAATGTTTGCAAAGCTGAACTTTCTTCTTCCGAATATATCATCTATGAATGCACAAATAGCGATTATTATAATCAGATCGGTGCAGCTCGGCAGCATATAAAAAGACAGTATGATTGCCGGGACAATTCCTACACCTCGAGGTATTCCTCCCCTTACATTAGGGAATAAATTACCTAAATACCCCCTTTTACCAAGAAATCTGAATAAGGCATCTATAAAAGCAGTTCCTATTGCACAAACAATAAAAATGAATATAAATGCATATAACATCGATTCGTACATAATATTAACTCACTAGGTTTATCACTTATAAGTTATAATTATAATCCTATATATAATCTATGATAGGCTGTATCTTAAAATAGCCGCAATACCGCCCAAACTTTCCAGCTGCTTTCCGCCATCATGCTCGCTGCTTATAACCATGACTTCCCCCTTCATGTTCTCAACCATGTCCATCTGCTGGCCCAGATTGTTGGTTGCGACCATCTTGTCAAGTATCAGCAGTTTTTCAACGGCCCCAATATTGATGGCTTCGCTGCACTCCTTAATACCATATGCAACTTTTGATGAATTCCGGGCGATTTCCTCAAGAAGGTTATTAACGGCTGCCATTTCGCTTGCAACCCTGTTTTCAACGGTAAGCTTTTCAACCGTTCCTTTTTTGAGCACTTCATGAATTCCGACCCTTCCTCCGGTTCCGGTATTTTCAATGATTGATTTGGCGGCCAAATCCTTATGTTTGTCCTTTAGATAATCGTAGAAATCGTTTTTGTAAAAGCCCGGTCCCGCAAGGATAATGCTTTGAATCGATTCGAACTTGTTTATTGAATCAACGATCGTTTCATAGAACTTGACGATGTTCTTGTTTCTGTTCTTGTCCAAAATCCTCTTTCCGGAAATGTTTCCCTTGATTGGACCATAATATTCGATTCCGAACTGTCTCATCAAACCTAATGTTGCGGTATCGTCCTCTATGACCACTATGATTGCGGATAATTTTTTGGAAGCGTCAATTGCCTGCTTTAGTCTTTTCAATGCCCAGTTCGGCCATTTAACCTTTTTAATCTTTAATGGAGTGTTCAGCTTCACTTCCAATGTGTGGTGGGAACCTAAAGGAATGAGGTCCTCAGGGCCTCTCGTAATGACTCCGGTCAGCCTCAGTTTGCCCGTGAATAAATGAAAGGAAATGCTTTCAACGTCAATTCCCAGATAAAATGTCTTTTTAACACCCCTGTCGCTTCTTAACTTATCTCCCGTATTGTCCTGAATACGACGGGTTGTTTTTGATGAAACGTTGTCCGTAACTTCCACGATATGGGACAAATGCCACAAATCGTCCAGCGTTTCGGGAACGACTTCCATAATTCCTTCTTTTGTATCTTGCTTTATGATTTTCATTGTATTAATATTATATATGTAATGTTTATTAAAGTTATTAATATGAAGATTGGAATAATAGGGGGAAGTGACGGTTTGGGAAAAACCCTCATTTACTATTTTAGGGACGAATTTGATGTTGCGATAAGTGCAAGGGACCACATTAAAGGCCGTAAGGTTGCAGAGGAAATGAACGTTGACTACGTTGAATCGAACACCCAACTGGCCGCCATGAGCGACATGCTGGTGATATCCGTGCCGATTAACAACACGGTGTCCGTTATCCGCGAAGTCGGTCCCTTCATGAGAAAGGGTTCCGTAATGGTGGACGTTACCTCAATCAAGGAAGAGCCGTTAAGGGCAATGGAGGAAAGCCTACCTGAAAACGTGGAATACATTCCGACACACCCCGTTTTCGGTCCGAGGACAACGGAGCTCGACAACCAGATTATTGTCCTGACGCCGACCAAAAAGGGCGAATGGTACAAGAGAGTTCATGATTATCTTGAAAGCAAGAACATGAGGGTAATAGAAACCACCGCCGAGCATCATGACTACATGATGAGCATCGTCCAGGTTCTCACCCACTTTTCATTCATTTCAACCGCTTCAGCGATGGAAAAGCTTAAAGTAGACATCAACGAAACCGAAGACTACGAAAGTCCAATCTACAATCTGATGATCGATATGATTGCGCGTATCGTATCTCAGAATCCTTACCTTACCTATTACATCCAGTCAATGAACAATAACGGCCCTAAAATCAGAAAAGTCTTCAGCGAAGCTGTTGATGAGCTCAGAGATGCCATTGACTCAGAAGATGATGAAAAATTCGTTGAAATAGCAATTAACGCAACTAAAAACATGGGCGACATTCAGAATGCTTTAGGTATGAGTGACAAGGCGATTACCGCATTAAGCCATGAATACAGCCTCTTAAATGAATCAGTCGGCCATGAAATTGCCCTGAAACACATCTATTCCGGCAAGGTTCATGTCGGAGTTCTTGAAAGGGTAAACGGAAAAACAGCGATTTTAGATAACGGAACAAAGCTGAGAGTGGCTAATGTTGAAGTATTAAGCGATGAGGAGCTTTATCAGTGGAAGCTGGACAATATTGAGTGGAAAAAGCAGTCCATCAGCTGCGTTTTCAGCGAAAGCGTGATTCCAAACGTCATCGTCGAAACCCTGGAAAAGGTTGATGAGGTAATTGAAGTCGTTTTAACCGACATTTATCAGGGCCCGCAGATTGATGAGGGCTTTAAAAGCCTTACATTCGAGGTTACCGCCCTTTCAAACGAAGCCATCCAGAATGTTAAGAGCATTCTAACCGGATTCGGCGGAGTTTTAAGGTAAGTTATATTTAATTTCATTGCCTACCGAATAATCAACGTTAACATTAATTAAATTAAAAGTAAATTTTTAAGCATTAATTTAATTGATTGTATTTTAAATTAATGCCCGGGCTTTCACCAACCATGCCGGATTTGAGGCAGGGATATATATCAAAGCCTTTTTGAAATCGATTTATCAAATGGTAATGGCCGTAATTAATGCTACCAATCAATAAGATTTACATACAATAGCCATAATTAATGTTTATTTTTGTATAAATTAGATTAACTTAAGCAACAATCCCCGTTTTTTAAAAAAATGTTTATTTATCATTATTTATAGAAATAATAGTGAGGTGAAACCATGAAAGACATTTATAAAGCCATCATAATCATAGGGATTCTTGCAATAGCCATTGGAAGCATATTTGCTTTTACAGGCAGCAATACCCATCCGACAGGCAATGGAATCTCATATAATGCAACAGCGCTAAGCGAAAAATTATCAATAGACATGAATAACTGGAGTTACGATGAAACAAACGATATTTACTATCAAATAGGACTCGTATACTGTTCAGAACCAGAGGATATTAACTATGAGTCATGTGGAATCTATGTTCCCGGAAAATACTTCCAAGCAAGCAAAAATGCAAATGGAACATACTCATGCACTGTAAAAAGTGACGGGAAAGTTGGAAACTACACAGCATCCGAAGCACCGATTGTGATGCCGGTAAATACGCCAGGTTATTCATCATGCAAAGCTCCAACAAGCTATAATGCAGGGGAAGTGAAAGATTATACTGATGCAGGATTTATCTATCTGGATGCCGGGTGTAGAGGAAGAGACAATGCCGAAGCGCCTGACGGAGTGACTGATTTAAAATCTGCTGTAACCTATTACCGATTTAACGGTGATGTGCTTCCGGGAAATACAGAAAAAATATTTACCTTTGGCCATAGCGGAGGGGGAGCCCAATCTGCAATAATGGGATCTTCAGGAAACAGTGAATTATACAATCCTTATTTAGAAAGTATTGGTGCAGCGATGGTTGGAAAAGATGGGAACGGACTTTCAAATGCAATTGCAGGAGCAATGTGCTGGTGTCCTATAACATCACTTGATTATGCTGACGAAGCATATGAATGGAATATGGGCCAATATGCTAGAGGTTCAAATACATTCACCAGTACTTTAAGTGATGATTTAGCAGTCGAATATGCAGGATACATTAATGAATTAGGCTTAAAAAATCCGAATGGAAACAAATTAACGCTAGAGAAAAGCGACAATGGAATTTATACTTCAGGGTCTTATTATGATTATTTATTGAAAACAACTGAAGAATCATTGAATAATTTCCTAAACGATACTTCCTTCCCATACACCCCATCTTCAGGAGAAAATATGGGTGGCATGCCAACAGGAGAAGCACCAACAGACTCAGGAAACATGCCAACAGGAGAAGCACCAACAGACTCAGGAAACATGCCAACAGGAGAAGCACCAACAGACTCAGGAAACATGCCAACAGGAGAAGCACCAGACAGCTCATCACAATCAAGTGATTCAGAAAGCTACCAAACGGCACAGGAGTATATCAATTCATTGAATGGCAATGAAACATGGATTGAATATGATGCCAGCACAAATACTGCCAAAATCAAAAGCCTTGAAGCTTTTGTGAAACATTGTAAAAATCCATCAAAATCTGTTCCTGCATTTGACGATTTAAACCGTTCACAAGCAGAAAATGGATTATTCGGCCTTGATGCTAATGATTCAGCCCATTTCGATAAGACAGTAGCCGAACTTCTAGGCAATAACAGCGAAAAATACTCCAAATATGACGATTACTCCCCAAGCTATGCAAGCGAATACAACGAGGATTTGGCGAAAAATGACACCCAGAACAACACAATGGAAACGCGCGTAAACATGTATAATCCAATGTATTACTTATGCGATTATTATGACGGTGCCGGTTCATCCGATGTTGCCCAATACTGGAGAATTAATACAGGCATTGAACAGGGAGATACTTCACAATGTGTTGATATAAATCTTTATTTGGCTGTTTTAAGCAAAGTCGGTAAAGATAATGTCGAATTTTCCACTGTTTGGGGTCAAGGCCATACTCAAGCCGAAAGAAGTGGAGATTCAACTGCAAACTTTATAAATTGGGTAAACAATTGTTTAAATTAAGAAATCAATACTGATTTCTTTTTACTCTTTTAATATTCTTTTTTACCGATAGTTATTGCCTGGCGAATAATTAACGTTGATGTTAATCAAATGAAAAGTAAATTTTTAAGCATTAATTTAATTGATTGTATTTTGAATTAATGCCGGGGCTTTCACCAACCATGCCTGATTTGAGGCAGGGATATATATCAAAGCCTTTTTGAAATCGATTTTTCAAATGGTAATGGCAGTAATTAATGCAAATTCAATTCCATGGTTCTAATAGCTATTTCTTTCAATTCCTTTTGCAGGAGTTCCTTTTCCACATATCCGTCATCTATGATTACTGAGTCTTCCCAGTCGTGGAAAATCTTGATTGTCTTGTTAATTAATTCCTGGCCGCTTTCGGTTAGGGATAGCTTGTTCTGCCTTCTGTTGTTTTCATCGATTTGCCTTTTAACCAGCCCCTTGTCTTCGAGTTTCTTGATGGATCTTGCAACCGAACCCTTGTTGAGGTTGTATCTTGAGGCTATCCTTTCCTGGTTAATGTTGGATTCGTGTGATATTTCAAAGAGCAAGTGGAGCTGCGTCGAATTGAGACCGTACTCTGAAATATGGTGATTGACGTAGTTGATGTAGCCTTTTCCAATCAGATAAAGGAGTTTTCCGACGGGAATTGTCGTTGCATCAATTTCCCTTAATTCTTCGACTGACATGATACCTATTCTAAAAATGAGGAGAGCTTATCTTCATAGAGGTCTTTTTTTACTTCCTTGGTGGTTAATGCCAGGGTTTTAAGGGGCTTTACTGATGCCTTTTCCATATGTTCAAGAGTGGAGTCAAATCCTGATCCTCCGGCAGTTACGAAGAATTTTACGTTAGTGAATTTGCCTTCATTCTTTTTCATGTATGAATATAACGGCGTTGCCGGCCTTGAAGCCCATACCGGACAGCCGAGGTATACTACATCATAATCTTCAGGATTGTATTTCAAGCTTTCCAAATCGATTACTTTTGAGGATATTGCATCCTTTCCTCCACGGGCGTATCCCAGTTTACCCTGATAATTGACTTTAGGTACGATTTCTTCCACGTCTGCGCCGGTTTTAGCGGCAATGTTTTCTGCAAGTTTTTTAGTTATGTTTGACCTTGAATAATATACTACTAATGATTTCATGAATTAACTATTATTAGTTCATCATATATAAATGTTGCATTTACAACTATTGCATTTGCAACGATTAATATTATTTGGATAATTTCAAATTATTTGCGCCTTCTTCTTGGAGATGGAAGCTCATCATACATTGATTCAATCAGTTCCTTTAGAAATTCCTTATCTTCGATATTATCAACCAGAATCATTTCCTTTGCGCCCTCATACGGCAGTTCCATGGTCGCATCACACATCATCTCCCGAGCTGCCTTAACCGGCTTTATGAGAAAACGGTCGTCATAAACGCCCCCAATAATCTTTCCTTTGAAGTAAATGATGTATTCGCCCATCATTGCCCTGTATGTTATCTCTTCCAAATCAGAGAGCTGCTCGAGCACATATTCAAGATATTCCTTGCTTGAAGCCATTGTCAATTCCCACCTTTGTTAATAAATTTGAATGAAATTATTTAAATATATTTGTCCGATTTGAAATATTTTAGTTTAAATTAATTATTTTTAATTATAAAGAATAAATATCAAGTATTTTTGCATTTTACGATGCAAGTGAGTGCTTGCATGCGAAAATCTTTATATACCAGGCTTATAATATATATTAAACGGGAATTACTTCCCGCTCCCGAGAAAAATATTGAAATAAATAAAAATTACTACACACAACATTAATCCATTTTAGTGTTAAAGGATGCAGATGATTTCTGCCATCATTAAAGAATGGCGAGATCCGCTCATCCTCCAAGTTTCGACATTGGCGGATTAAACCATGACTTCATAGTTTACCTCCCGTAGACAAAATCACAAAAATAGGTTGATTCGTCAATAAAAAACACGAAAAAAAGGTGATAACTCAATTATGAGTCCATCACTCTTTTTTTATCCCCATTCAACTTTTTTTAAACAGATCATAATCATTTCCTGTTTTTTAGCGGCCGTTTAACTGACTGAAAATCCGTGAGATTGGAGATTGAAAGACTTCGCAATATCCAACGGTATAATTAATATAAGTTAATCTACAAACATTTCAATCAAGGGAGGAAGAAAATTGACAAACAGGAAAATCATATTAATTTCAATATTACTGGCTAGTTTACTGGCCATATCAGCGGTCAGCGCCGGTAACGTATTTATTAAGAATGATGACAGCATGCATCAGGTCTCTACGATGCAGACATTCATGAAGGGAGCCTATGAAGGTGTTGTAAGCGTTGGAGAAATGAAATACAATGGAGACGTGGGGCTCGGAACATTTGAAGGCGTGAACGGAGAGATGATTATCTTGGACGGCGTCATTTATCAGGCAAAAGCCGACGGCAGCGTTAAAGTTGCGCCTAACAATGAAACAATACCGTTTGCAACCATAACCTATTTTGACAAGGATGCCGAGTTAGGAGGAATTTCAGCCAACAGCACTGACGATTTGACAAGCAAGCTTAACGGTGAAATCGAAAAGCTCGGCAAAAACAACATGTATGTGGTTAAAATCAAATGTTATGCCGACAACATAACCGTCAGAAGCGTTGAAAAACAGAACCAGCCATACAAGGAGTTCAGCGAAGTTGCCAAAACGTCCCAGAAGGTATTCAATTACACCAACCAAAGCGGAACAATCGTTGCAGTCTATTTCCCTGAACATATGAAAGACATTAATATGGCAGGATGGCATTTCCATTTCCTCAATGACGCCAAGGACAAAGGCGGACACATATTGGGACTCAACATTACAAACGGAACTGCCGAAATCGATGAAATCCATGAATTCAACATGGTTCTTCCAACGACGGACAAGTTCTCAGACCTGAATTTTACCGAAGACATGACCAGTAAAATCAAAGGCGCAGAGAAATAAACGAAAATAATTAACCGGCATTTGAATTAATGCCGGGACCTTAACTTTTTATATCTGATTTTAGATTGAAATATTTAAAGTATTATTGCACCGATGCCTTCAACATACTTTTCGACATAATCGTTGTCCTTTTTATCGAACAGCCTGTATCTGAAGGTATAGCTTGTTTTATCACCATTAACGTCAACTATTTCAGCGTCAATGATTGGTTCGATGCTTTTAAACATTTTTAAAAGGTATTTTTCATCGCATTTTGAGGAAAATGAGACCGATAATTCGAATTTTTCCAGCTCAAGATTGTCCCTTTTCCATTCAAAGAGTTCCTTTTTCGACAATAGGTCCACGCCGGAGAGCTTCAAGGAAATTTCTTCCTTTTCACCGTTTTCTATAATTACGCATTTTGAAGTGACTTTCCTTACTGTGCCTACATGTATCTCGTCGGATTGCAATTCCCTTAAGCCGACTTCCTTTCCCATTGATTTAGTTAATGCACTCGCCTTTTGCGCAAGCATTCCTATTGCCCTATCAGATCTGATTAATGCCTCTTCACGCTCGTCGAGATGCTCGGCCGATTCGACAATGCTTTTAACGAAGTCCTCCTCATCGCCCTCTTCAATGAGGTTTGACAGGTAAATGCCCTCCTTTATCAGCGCTTTTCTTGCATTTGAGGTTTCCTTATTGTTTTTTTGAATGGAATAGTAAAGGTGAGGATTCTGATATACGATTCTACTTACCATGTCAAGCATCAGGCTGTAAACCGGACTTGAAAATGACCTTGACCTTTTAACGTTGATGTTAAGCTTTCTGATTGTTGAAGCGAGACTGATGAATGAGAAATGGGTCAATCCCTG
Organism: Methanobrevibacter millerae; assembly: GCF_900103415.1. NCBI lineage: Archaea > Methanobacteriati > Methanobacteriota > Methanobacteria > Methanobacteriales > Methanobacteriaceae > Methanobrevibacter > Methanobrevibacter millerae. Next base: position 6,581 of record NZ_FMXB01000011.1, on the reverse strand, counting down.
AACGATGCTCATGTACTTGTCATGCTCTTCAGGCGTCGTTATGACGATTTCACAGTTTTTTTCGGTTAAATATTCCTTTATGATAGCTAACCATTTATCTGACCTGTTTTCGATTGGAGTAAGCACGATAATTTGCCTTTCAAGGGTTGGAATGCGGGGACCGAACATCGGATGGCACGGCAATATCTCCGCATTTTCCGGTGCGTATTTTTCCAAAGCTTCAGCGGCTTCCGTCTTGACGCTTGCAACGTCCATCAAAAGGGATCCTTCGGGAGCGTGCGGAGCCACCTGAGCAATCGTTTCTGCCATGTTTTCTATGGGAACGCTGAATACGATGATTTCTGCATCTTTTACTGCCCTAATATTGTCATTGCTGTAGCCGACGTCCAATTCATCGGCAATTTTCTGTCCGCTTTCAGCGTTTCTGCTCGTTATGGTAATAGTGAAATCATTTTTAAGGTGTTCTGCCATCCATTTTCCCAGACCTCTGGTACCTCCGATTATCGTCATCCTTCTATTGGCCATGTTCTGCCTCCATTAATTATTATTTTCTCATTATTCTATTTAATATTTCAACTATGAATTCAGATAACAATCGGAAATTATCCGGCGAGAATTGATATGGTGCTTAAATCAGTTAAAAAAAGAATGGATTTTGAATATTTGGCGTTAATATTCAAGATTTTAAAAGAGGATTAAGCTCCTCCAGGAATGCTGTATTTATCATTTACTCCATAAAAGATTCCGTTTCCTCTTCTTTTTTCGCTTACATTGCGTAATGCGTTGTTGAAGATAATGTTCAGTAGTTTATAACCGTCCTTATCAATGAAATCAGTTAAAGGAGTGTTGTTCTGCCTTATCTTCAATGCATCCCTTTCCACGCCAAAGCATGCTGCGTAAATGATTTGGGCTGAATTTTCATCATCGGATTGCGGAGGATGCTCTTCTGTAAGCTTGGACGAGGCCAAATAATTCTGATAGCTCATCCATTCATTTTTAAGCCCTTTTCCTTTGTCAGTAAATTTGCCGTTTTCAACAACGTCTCCATAATTCTTGCCGTCGTATCCGTTTTCCTTGTCAACGGCGTTGATGAAGTCATCGAAGTCATTTTCGAATTTATTGGCTACTGCAGATATATTGCTCTGCTTTGCCATTGCCTTAAGGTTGAATTTCTTCTTGTTCTTGTTCATGTTCTTGAGCAGCTTGATTGCTAATGATTCGGAAGTTTTCAGCTCACCCTTGTTTGCGATTCTAAGGGTAATCTTTTTCATTACTTCCATATCTTCAGGAGTCAGCTCTTTTCCGACTTCATATGAATCATCCAAATCAATGTCGCATTTGATTTGATCCTTGTTAATTAAATCCAGTACTGTAAGTGATAATGCGTTTACGATTTCGTCATTTTTCGCATATAACATGGATATCATAGGATAGGAATCATCACTAGGCGGAATGCAAATATCTTCATTAATTTGACCTTTGCTGCCTAATCCCAATTTATTGCCTAATCCTAACATATTTCCACCTTCTTTTGATTAAATCAGTAAATATTGCATGATATTATATCACACTTAAAATTAGTTTATTATCAAGAATATAAATAGTTTTTCGAGTGCAGGTGCTAACTTGCATTTAAAATACATTTCCATTTACGCATATTGAATCCAAAGTGAAACTTTCAACATAATCAATCTAAGATTCAAATTAATGCCGAGGGTTTAACTGTCACGCTTTGTTTAAGGCAGGGATATATCAAGGGGTTTTCGAAATCAAGTTTTCACCCGTTAATGGCCGGCATTAATTCTACCCGGCATTCAAGCACTTAAGATATTTTATAAGCAATATTTCAAAGTTGGCAAACGTTATAATCAGGGTTCCGATTAGAAAAGCGTAGAGATTTGATATGAATATGAAAATGACCGCCGTTCCGCAAACCGTAACGATTATCATTAACAGGAGATCTTTTCTGGTTAATTCAACGTTTTTGCGGTAATATTGGCTGTTTGCCAGAATTGATATGTAGAAAACGATTAATGAAACAATCATTAACACGCTAACAAAGTAGTAATTAACCTCTCCCGAATGAATCAGCTCCAGCGCAACCGTTACCAGGTTAATGCTGATGATAATAAAATAATGGCTAAACATCAGCCTTAATGACCTTTCAATCCTGTCGTGCTGCATTAACCGATGAATCTGAACCACATATGAGCCGAACATGGTAATTACAATCAGAAACACTAGAATCGGTACAAAATTGAAGTTTGTAACGTCAAAGAAATGGGTAAGGCCGACAACGGCTTCTCCAAAGGTAATGATTGTTAATAGCTCAAACCTTTCAACAAGATGGGGAAAATTGATTATGCTCTTGTCGAAGTTTCCCTTAAGGAAAAACGGCAAAAATGCTCCCGTTAAAACAGCCAGCACGTTAATCCAGATAACGTAATCCTCAAAGCTGAAAATGTGGCACAATATTGCGATTACATAAATCGTACAGACAACGCTTAGAATGGATATTGAGTTGCCTGCGGCTCCGCTCATTGATTCTTCCTTTCTTGCCTGAATTGCATAGAGTATTACGACCGTTAAAAGCATTATAAGCATTGAAATATCAAAAGCGAAATACATTGAAGCCCAGTCAAGCGAAATGGTGTTTGCCATGAATATTGCTGCAATCATGTTGACGCAGACCAGAATGTAGTCGTACGACTTCCACTGCCCGTATCTATTGACGTAGTTGGTAAAATAGAGCCAGGCCTGAAGAATCACAAAACAGATGATTAAATAGGCAAAAAAGTTATATGGAGGTATTATTCCCCCAATCGGCTCATTAATTAAGCCCGTTAACTGTGAAATTGCGTAAACGAATATCAAATCGTAAAACAATTCAATCAGCTGAACCGGCTTTTTGACTACTTCCATATTAAGATATATGGAGTTAGCGTGTAATTAAATGTTGCTTCAATATAAACTAAAAGCCAATGATTTCATTCAATATAATCAATCAGGAATTCAAATTAATGCCGAGGTCTTCACCCAAAGGACCTGTTAAAAGCAGGGATATATATACCAAGGGCTTTCGAAATCAAGTTTTCACCCAATAATGGCCAGCATTAATGAAAATCTGATTTGCAACGCCTAAGTTTCCAGTTTGTATTTCTTTACGAAGAACGCAGCAACGGCAATCGTTGCAATGACTGAAATTACGTTAGCAATCATTGAAGGCAATCTCAAGCCTTCCGGAGCCTGCAGGATATACGCAAATGCAATCAAAGTACACACAAGTGCAGGTACAAAAGTAATGATGTACTGCCTTTTCTCTTTAATCAGATAAGCAGTTGCTGAGAAAAGTACTATCGTAGCCACTATCAGCTGAGACCATGCGAAATATCTCCAAATCAGACTGAAATCAACAAATGTCAAACCGAAGGCGATTAAAAACAGAGGAACAGCGAGTTTTAGCCTGGAAACAACCTTCTCATTCTTGATTTTAAGCTCATCGGCTATCGTTATTCTTGCGCTTCGAAGTGCGGTATCACCAGAGGTAATAGGACATATAACAACTCCAATGATGGTTAAGGCCATACCAATTGGCCCTACCAATGCCGTTGCCATTTCATTGACTGCCACTGCAGGGGCTGCGCTGTAAATTGCCGCAAGCTGTGGCTGGCCGTGGAAGAACGCCATTGCAATGGCTGCCCAGCACAGAGCAACGAGACCTTCAAGAACCATTGCGCCGTAAAATACAGGCCTTGCATCCTTTTCGTTTTCAATACAGCGTGCAACAATCGGAGACTGTGATGCGTGGAAGCCTGAAATCGCTCCGCATGCAATGGTAACGAAGATATATGGGAAAATGCTTTTGTCGGTGAGATACAATCCCTGAGTTGTAAATTCGGGAATGTTGTATGCAGGATTTATTATTACTCCACCAGTCATTAATATTGCCATAACCAGCAATAACACTCCGAAAACGGGATATGCCCTTCCGATAATTTTGTCAACTGGAAATACGGTTGCAATCAAAAAGTAAATGAATATTACGGTTATGCAGATAAGTACTGGAATATTGGTCAGGTTTGAAAGCAAATCCGCAGCTCCCCTTGCAAAAGTGGCTGAAACGAGAATTCCGGTGACTACCATGAGAACCGCAACGTATTTCTCGAGATTGTGACCCAAATACTTTGAAACAATGTCTGGCATCGTGAATCCGTCGTCTCTCATGGACATGAATCCAGAGAAGAAATCGTGGACTCCACCGATGAAAATCGTACCTAAAACGATCCAGAGGAATGCAGCCGGACCAAAAAGCGCTCCCTGTATTGCTCCAAAAATTGGCCCAAGGCCCGCAATGTTCAGGAAATGAACCAGGAAATTCTTGATTGTAGACATCGGTATGTAGTCAACCCCATCCTTCAGCCTATAGGCAGGCGTTTCGCGGGTTTCATCAACACCTGCCGTCCTTTCAACGATTTTGCCGTAAACAAAATAAGATGCAACCAAAACCAAAAAACAAATGACAAAACTGTACATAAGATATACTTTATTATTTGATTTATTAAAAATTTTTTATTTATATATGAAGGGGCTTTGAAAAGCAAGTTTAAACAGCCGATGGGTCAAATTAACGTGGGATAAATGGAAAAAACAATAAATTAAGAGGATTTCAAAGAACATTATCGACGTGAATTAAAATATTCAACATGATAACGGCCAATAAAAAGATTAAGGACTTTTATGCATTAATTATGTTAATTTAAGCTTTTAAAAGCTAGATTCAAATTGGCTTAAATTTTTATATATCATATTTATAAAAATATAAATGATTACATGAAAACTGTAAATAAGATTCTATTGGTACTGGCAGTTCTATTAATTATTGCCGCAGTAATAGCAACTTATACGATAGAAACTGAAAGCGTCGAAGTTTTAGATGAATACACAACAATACTGGGAAAAAACTCAAACGGTACCGTTTATAAGATAGTTTGCGGCAACAACTCATCAAATGATACTGCGATAGTTATTTTGGGCGTTCACAGCCTTGAAGGCGGCATCCATAACGCAACAAATGAAACGATAATGAACCTTACGAAAGCTGACGGTCTCAACAGAAAGTACATCGTATACTTCATTAAACTTAATTTTGAAGACAGCGGACAGAATACAAGCGATTACAATACCAACCGGCACATGGGCGAACTGCTGGCTCACGATTATGTAGTTCCCGATATCGATAACTATGACCCATATATTGTAGTTGACGTTCATGAAATGGAAGACTATTGGGAAGAGCAGAGATATATAGGCGTTCTTGACAACAGGTCCGCTTTGGAAATGGAGTACGCCTACAGGATGAGCAATTACATGGATTATCCGATATTTACGATTAATGCGGGCACTTCACCGGAATGGGTAACGATGCCGATTTCCAAAGACAATCACATTGTAATACTGTTTGAAACCGCTCAAAAGGATAATAAGACTCAAAAGATGGAAACCGCAGGAAAACTGGTTGAAATCATTGATAACCTACCTATTTACTGAAAAATGGAGATTATTTATTTGTTTTTAAAAAGAATTGGGTTGTTTATTGAATCTCCCCGACCTTTTAGAGGTCGGGGAGGTTCAATTTAGTGTTATCTGTTGAATTGGCACGTGCAGGTATGATAACGGCATCAAAAACATGAATATTTTCTGAACTGTTGATTATTGGAGACATTTTTCCGACTTCATCATATTCGTCATCATAATAGTTAAGCATTCCAAGCCAGCTGACTACATACGGCAAGGCAGTTAAGTAATCTCCACCTTCATGATATCCTTGGATTCCATATTTTGAATATTTTAACATGTTATTTTTAATATTATTTTCTGAAAAATCATATTCAACACCAGTTCTTCTTATTAATGCGGATTCCAATGGTCCAGTGCATGAAAATGCCCAACAAGAATTCATTTTGCCTTGATCTTTAACACCACTTACCCAATTCCAATCGCGTAAATCAAATCTTTTAGGAATTTCTGAAAAAATGGAGTCTTTTTTAAGTTCTATTGTTTCTCCGACGCCTGAAACATAAATCACAAAGTCCGTATCATTTAAGCAGTCATCATTATTAACATATGTATTATTCAAATTATACTTTCCAAGGAAAACGCCATGAATAGCTTCAGTATTATTTTCAAATAAAGATTGATTCACAGACAAATCGCAATCATAGGCTTGAACCTCCCCGACCTTTTAGAGGTCGGGGATTCCTAGATTTTTTTTTTGCTTAATAGTCTATTAAGTCTGAACTAGGCTATCCCCGTCGCACCAACGGTTCAGTATATTAATTGCGGCATTTACATCCCTATCAAGTATTTTTCCACATTTCGGACACATCCATTCCCGTTCTTTTACATCCAAATCTTCATTGATGTGTTGGCAGTGGTGGCATGTTTTGCTTGTATTTTTTGCGTTTGTGAATTGTACACCGTCTGCTTCGGGTTTGTAGAGTTGGAATTTATCTTTAAGTCTTTGTATGAATCTCGATAGAGGAAATATCATGTTTTGCTCTCCTCCAATGAGGATTTTAATA
>NZ_FMXB01000010.1 GCF_900103415.1 Methanobrevibacter millerae | reverse complement strand
GTTATTGTATTTGTCAGTTTCCTGTTAATCTTTCGATTGAGTGGGCATTTGCTTTCTTTAGCATCCCATATCCGGAAAAGAACATCAGACTTCCTTACGGTCACCCTACCACATATTACATGTGGACGATTCCGGACTTACCAAGTTAATCAGTTGTTAGAAACGATTAGGTTAGGTTCTCCAATTACACCGACTGGCATTATAAGGGTTGTGATTTATATACATGACCAATCACTCATGTATGTCCTGTAAATCCAGTAATACAGTAGCTCTTCGAAACTTCCTACCCACTGCTGAATATAACGATGCTTTTTTTTTAGGAGTTCACTGTCGTTAACCAATACTAATCTTTCTCTCGCATTCGTGCCATTGGAAGTTATGGCATCGATTATGCTTTACCTATCTTGCAACCCACCTCACCGTTGCCGGTGACGCAGTTTCAAGGGAGAATAATGCACACAACAACATTATCAGTTTATAGAACTGCACTAACATATGCTTTAATAAGCATATAACAAATTACTGATCCTAGCTTGTCGCACGGTTGGGGTATTCTTGCAATATTATGATAAATTAATTGAAACCTCGCAGGGCTTGTAATCGGCAATTTCTAAGTATTCAAAGCCTTTCTCATAGTTTTCCATATCGGAAAAGACTATTATCTTAAAGTCTTCTAGAGAACCCATTACGAGAAAGTCCCTTTCATGATCTTCACCTAATGTGGGACAGATGAATTTCATATCTCTCCCTCCGGATTCATTCTGAAATTCTGGGAATGGGGATTGATGACGATTCCTTTCAGGTTTTCGTCGCTTTCAGCTATTTTTTTAATGTCGTCGGCGGACAGTACCTTAGGCGTCAGTTTGTCCAAAAACAGCTTTGATATCTTTTCGCTTCCATCCTTATATTCACAGACATCCGTAAAAACTGGAATGATATATTCACTGGTCTTTTCGGTTAGCGTGAACTTGACCGGGAAGTCCTTTTCATCAACTATTGTCAGATAGACTTCCTGAGGGTAAGCTCTTTTTATATTTATTTTTACGCCGTCAAGCTCCGTTGCGGATTCCTTCTTGACTTTATCCAATATCTTGATGTAAAGGTCAATGAAATCCTTCATCTGGCTTTTGCATCCGCCTTCACCGGATTTTTTATAGTATTTATAGTCCTTTTCTTGCATGTCTACTCATCACAGCAGTCGTGGATGGTTTCTGCAAATACTACAAAGCCGTTTTCCGGAGCGTTGATTGCAAGACCTAAAAAGTCATCGTCTTCCTCGTAGGCTGCAATGATGTCCTGGCCGGTTGCCTTATCCATTTCAAACTCGCCGCTTCCTTCTTCGTTCATGAAAAACTCAATGGCCTTTTTGGCTTCCTCTTCGCTGGTGTAAACAGGCAGGAAAAAGCTTTCGTCATCTTCATCTTCACCGATTAGAAGTGCGACGATTTCTGTTTCTTCATCAACCTTGTTTAAAAGCATGATGAGTTCGCTTCTGAAAACCAGGTGGTCTATTTCATGTGCAAGTTCATGCAATTCTTCTTCTGAGCTTTGATTGTCTTCAAGTTCAATGTACTGTTCAGTTAATTCTTTTAAATTTTCAGCGGTATTTTCCATAATTATCACCATAAATATTTTTGATAAATTTTTTAAAATAAGTATTTTTATAAACTAATAAGCATTCTCTTCCTAAACACCACTAAAGGAATACAAACGAATGCTTATCATTAACCATCACCATTGTTCATATTATAAAAAAAAGTATGTAAAATATGAACACTACTATATTACTACTTCAAAGTATATAAGTCTTTAGTTTTTTTAACTAATTTACACTAAACTTATATACAAGTTATTACCATAATGAAAATCATGAAAAGGATATTTCTATTGTTATTGACATTTCTTTTGATTGGAAGTGTTTGTGCTGTTGATTATTCGAACGTCAGTATTGACGGAGCCGATTTTCAGATTCCTCCGCAATACTCCCAAGGCACCTTGGATAAGGGCAAATATGTTTTCGAAGACTTGAGGACATTTGCCATTCTGCACGTTGACGATTATATCGTAAGCAATTACGGAGGCATGTACAAGATCGCTGACTTTAAGGAAAAGATTAGTGTCGGTGAGCGCCCCGCAATGCTTCTGACATACTATAATACTTATATCAAGGATAATGTGTCTCAGCTGTATTTCCCTGTGGGAGAATCGGTGTACTGCATTTATTTCAGGGGAAACAATGTAACTTCAGATATTTCTAACATTGTTGAGACTGCTCCTCCATCCGAAATGACTTCTGAAGCTTTCTACGGCATTTTATCCGAAGCCAAAAAGGAACATGATTACAGGAAGTATCTTGACGATCTGGCTGCGGATTATTCAGGCATAGCCTCAACCAGGGATTCAGCCAGCAATTCAAATGACGATCAGATTGTTAAATGGTATCTTCTAACACACTGGAGGTGAATTAAATGATTTGTCCAAGTTGCAAAAAGGTTTACGGTGATGAAAATGTCTTCTGCATTGAATGCGGAACACGTCTTGTCGATGATTTATTTGAAAATCCTATGGAGCGCTTTTCCTCACGCGTGAAAAGCTCTAATAAAAGCAGGGTCGAAAGGCCCGTTAGGGAAAATCAGTATATTCCTCCAAACGACAACAAGCTTGATGTATTGATAGTTCAAAACAAGCATCTGATAAAGCAGAACAAGCGAATCATAGAGTTGCTGGAAAAGATTTCCAGCTAGAACTCGCTTTCAATGGCTTTAATCAGTTTGTATATGATTCTGTTGGTTTCAACATCAACATCATACTTTTCAGCCAAATCGATTACCTTTCCGTTCAAGGTGTCGATTTCGGTTCTTATTTTTCTTTTTATGTCCTGATGGGTTGATGAATAGTGATTGTAGGTATCGGGAACCAGTTTTGAGTAGAAAACTTTTTTATAGTCATCGGCTGAGTCCCATAACGTGGTGTACGGAGAGGCCTCGATGACGCTGAATATCTCTTCGATAATACTGTCCATTAATGCCTTTGAGTATTCGTTTTCGGTTAGCTTGCCGTAGGTGACGTCCAATATAGCTCCCAGGGGGTTTAACGTGCAGTTGTAAAGCATCTTTGCCCACAGGTATTTATCCAGATCTTGCGTCAATTCACAGTTGATTCCGGATGCGGTTATCATGTCTGCTATCGGCTGTAAATGATTAATGTCCTCGTTTTGAAGCGTTCCCAGAAGAATCGGTTCGGTGTATACCGTAACTTCGCTTACGTTTCTTTTGGGGCGGGTAAAGCCCGTTATGATTCTTGCGCAGTAGACTTCGGAGGTCTTGAAAAATCTTAAAAACGGCTCGTCGTTTCCGAATCCGTTCTGGCATATTAATATGGTGAAGTTATCCTTCAGGATATGCCTGTTTTCGTCAAGCTTTCGGCTGATGTCATCGTTTGCGGTCGTTTTGCTTGAAACAAGAACAAAGTCAAAGCTATTTTCTTTAATCTGTGTGTATGAGTCATATACGGTAAAGTCTTCAGGTTTGAAAGAGTAGTGCTTGAAAAGTCCTGTTCTTTCAACTCCGTTTTTTCTCATTGCCTCTGCGGTTTTTTCGCTTGCAAGAAATGATACGTTTGCGTTTTGTGATAGAAGTGACGTTCCAAGTCCGATTCCCACCGAACCGGAACCTATTATTAAAATATTCATGATAATTTTTCCTTAAATCTTTCTATGTTATTAGTATTTATAAGGCATATTTAATACATTTTTTCAATCTTGAATTTTACACTTGAAACGCAACTAATCACTTATAACTTATTCTTTTAAAAATCCTTTATTTTCTATTTAAAGAGTTTTAAGGAAGTTTACTTATAAAGCATATAAATGTTAAATTAAACGTACGTTTCTAATGTAAAATATTTTTTTAGTCGCTTACGTCATAGTCATCGATAATGATGTAATTAAATTCGGGATGCATTTGTCTGATTTTTTCAAGGATTTCATCCTTCACTCTCTTTCTGTCAGCGTCAAAGTCAACGATAATGTCAAAGCTTACAAGCTTTTCGTCCTCATATACGTAGAAGCCGTGAATCTGCAGGACCTCTTCGTATTGAGAAACTATTTCGTCCAGATCCTTTCTGATATAATCATACTTATCATTTCTAGCATATATTCCAACGGTTAAAGCTATTGAAAACTCTTTGTAGATTTTAAATGTGATTTCACGGGTTAATTTGTGTATTTCACGGGCGGTCAGGTCGTCATCCACTTCAACGTGAACAGATCCCTGCATGTCTTCAGGCCCGTAATTGTGCAGGCTCAAGTCATACGCTCCGTAAACTCCGTCAACCTCTTCTATTGACTTTTTAATCTTTTGTGAAAGTTCAGAGTCAACCCTTGCACCGATCATGCTGTCCAGAGTCTCTTTAAGCATGTCGATACTTGCCTTGATGATAACAAAGGATATGATGACTCCTAAAATCCCCTCCAGATGAATGTTATAAAAAATGGAGACGATTGCTGCAATAAGCGTTGAAAGCGAAAGTATCGCGTCAAAAAAAGCGTCGCTTCCCGATGCGACAAGTGCCTGTGAATTGATTTCCTCGCCGACGCCTTTAACGTATCTGCCCAATACGAACTTGACGGCAACTGCCACGGCAATTATTATTAATGAGACCGTCGTATAGCTGGTTACGTCTGGTGTAAATATCTTCGGCCAGGATTCCTGCAAAGCGGTGATTCCCGCCCACAGTACGATAACTGCAATGATTACAGATGAGAAATACTCTATCCTTCCGTAGCCGTAAGGGTGCTCCTTGTCCGGTGCCTTGCCCGCTAATTTTGTACCGATAATTGTTATTATTGAAGACAGGGCATCGGTAAGGTTGTTTACGGCATCCAGGGTAATAGCTATTGAGTTTACAAGAATTCCGACTGTAGCCTTGAATGCAACCAGTATCAGGTTTACAATAATGCCTATAACGCTAGTTTTGATAATCTTGCTTTGCCTTTCCATATTGAAAGTTATGTCATTGTTCAGATATAAATCTATTTTTTTAATTTTCTTATATTTTTGTTATTTCAGATAATTATTTTAACAATGTTTTAGTAACATATTAACAGTACGTAGGAGATGTGTTAATTTGCCCGCAAAATGGAAACTCTGTAAAAACTGTCAGCGCAAGGTTGAAGCTGACGCTCAAAAATGCCCCTTCTGTTCATGCGATTCCTTTGAGGAAATCGAAGAATCAGAATCATTGATCAGCCTAAGGCAAGACCTTAAGGAACTGTTTGAATACTGCGACCTCATAGATAACCGTGGCGAGTACGATAAGGAAGTCACCCCCATTCTTGCCGATTTCAAGGAAAGGGGAGGATGCCTGAAGAGTCTGCTTAAATCAAACATGTCCGAATTTCTCTATTATATTGCGGTTCAGGCAAACGTATTTACAGAAAACAAGCTGATTTTCATCGATGACGTTCTCGAGCTTGATGAGGATTTGGAAGTCCTGAATTTTAATCTCTATAAATTATATTATATTGACTACATCAAGGAGTTTCCGATTCCGTTTAAGATATTTATTGAAAATGACCTCTTTCACAAGGAATTTCTTGAAAAGAAGAACCTTAAAGGCTACACATCCAAACTCTTTGAAATTTACAGGAATACGGGCAACGAATATTTCAAATGCGACAATGACACGGATTATGACTGCGAAAGGATTTTAAGCGCATATATGGATAACCTCTCTGAAAACATCATCACATTCAAGCGTGATTTTCCAAGCGGCAATTATAAGGTTGATGCAGACGACGATGAAATCGAAAAGGTGCTTGATATGCTCATTAACTGCAAAAGCATCAGTGATTTGCATGAAAACCTCATAGCTTCCGCAAAGCAGTGGATTGGATATGCCATTGACGGCGATGAGAAATATGTGGATTTCTACAAGGAGCTCTCACAGAAAAGGCCCGATGTTGTTGCAGCCATTCTGATGGACCAGAACAATGTCGTTCAGATTTCAGACGGCGTTTTTCAAAAATCAGAAGAGCCACCGGAAAAGGAAAGCCTTGATGATCTGCTTGATGAATTAAACGGATTGGTAGGCCTTGAAGCCGTCAAAAAGGAAGTGAATTCATTAATTAACCTTGTTAAAATCAGAAAGATTCGTGAGGAGCGCGGAATCAGCCAGCCTCCAATGTCACTGCATCTTGTCTTTTCAGGTAATCCCGGAACGGGAAAGACAACCGTTGCAAGGCTTCTTTCAAAAATCTATGCGGAACTCGGGATATTGTCTAAAGGCCACCTCATTGAAACCGACAGAAGCGGTCTTGTGGGAGGATATCTCGGACAGACTGCCATAAAGACCCAGGAAGTCATTCAAAGCGCAATGGGCGGAATACTATTCATTGATGAGGCTTATGCATTGGCTCCAAAGCGCCAGGATGACGCATACGGTCAGGAAGCCATTGACACCATCCTTAAGGCGATGGAAGACCACAGGGACGATTTGATCGTTATCGTTGCCGGCTATCCGGGGCTTATGGATAATTTCATACACTCAAATCCTGGCCTTGAATCCAGATTCAACAAGTACATCTTCTTTGAGGACTACAACCCCGAAGAGCTTCACGGAATATTTTTAAGCATGTGCGAAAATTCAAGCCTTAAGCTTGACGATACGGCCGATAAGTATCTGAAAGGATTGTGCGAGGACCTCTACGAAACGAGAGGCGACAATTTCGCAAACGCCCGTGAAATAAGAAACATCTTTGAAAGGGTATTGACCGCACAGGCCAACAGATTGTCCTGCGATATCGATATAAGTGATGATGAGCTGATGACGATTGTGATTGATGACTTTAAGCAGGACTAGACTTCCCTTCTTAATTTGGATAATGCGTCCATGAATCTGTTTAAAGCTTCGTCATAGCTTTTTAAATCATGTCCTTCAATCAGTCCGCCTTTATGTATTTTGATGTTTTCAAGTTCGATTTTTTCTTCATTTTCATTAATGATGTCAGTTAATTGTTTTTTGGTGTTTTCAAGGTTTATGCCGAAAGGCAGCTGGTATGAAAATGACCCGTCATTATAATCCAGTTTAATGTATTCGTCATCGTCAATTGACGTTAAATTTAGTGCGACTTTTTTAAACCCTTGGCCTTTTAATGCATCGTTAATGTCATTAAATTTATCGTTTCTAATAATTTCATTAACATCATCCACTTCAAGTAGGGCAAGCTCTCCCAAATCCCTCACTTTCACTATTTCACATGATGTGTTTGCCAGAATGTAGTCTTCGCATGAGCTGATTTTATCGATTTTTTCTTTAGTCGTTTTTGTGTTTGTGGCAATCCTTGTTGCAAGGCATGTGGTTGACCTTGAATAGCTTACGTTATTTTCATTTAAGTACTGATGGATTTCTTTTGAAGTGAGCCTTGCATCAATGAAAGGAGTATTAAATCCCATTTCATAGGTTATGAGAATTCCCGGACGGTCAGCAACCAGGTCGCTGATGTTGTTTCCGTCGCAGATAAAGTCAAAACAGTTTTTCAAGGCAAATTCCTTAATTTTAGTATACATGAGCTTCCTGCAGGTAAAGCATCTTTTAGAATCGTTTGAAAGGAAATACTCATCCTCATAAAAGTTGATGTCAATTACCTCATGCCTTATTCCGAATGATTCTGCAGTCTTTCTTGTATGTTCAATGAAGCCTGTCGGCATCAGATGATTGTCTATGGTAACCGCTAAAGTGTCTGCTGCAACTTCAGAAGATAAATAGGCCATTAGCGTTGAATCGGCTCCGCCTGAAAATCCTATGGCTACTTTTTTGTCTTTCAGCATATCCTTGACGGCTTCAATTTTGCTTTCGGGAGTCATAATATTCTTCAAAAAAATAATGTAAAGGAATCGCTATAGCAATTCCTTGATTTTTGCCTTTACGTCTTGTAAATCTTCTGTAGGCTCAAACCTTTGAACCACGTTGCCTTCACGGTCAACCAGGAACTTGGTGAAGTTCCATTTGATGTCGTCATTGTCCTTGTAGTGCCTGTCAACGGCCTTCAAAACCAGTTTCAGTTTGGTTGCACCCTTTCCGGTAATGTCTGTGAAAGGCTGTTCTTTTTTCAGATATTCAAACAGGGGATCAGCATTTTCCCCATTGACGTCAATCTTGTCGAATATTTCATATGGAACCAGCCATTTGCTGCGGCATACTTCTTTTATTTCCTCGGTCGTTCCAGGGGCCTGTTTTCCGAACTGGTTGCATGGGAAATCCAGAATGGTAAATCCTTCATCATGGAATTCGTTATAGATTTCGTTTAATTCAGTGTATTGCGGCGTGAAACCGCATTTTGTGGCTGAATTGACTATGAGTATAACCATTCCCTCATATTCACTGAGGGATTTCATATTTCCTTCAGAATCTTTAACTTCAAAGTCATATATTGTCATAAATTAACCTCCATTATGGTCAATTGTTTAACTGTATGTTTTTTAATTATATATTATTTTTGTACAGCTAAAAAACACTATTTTTTTATATAATATTTTTTAAATATAATAATTGGAGATGTTATATATGACTGATTTAAAAGGTACAAAAACTGAAGAAAATTTACAAGCTGCTTTTGCAGGTGAGTCCCAGGCTCACACAAAATACCAATACTTTGCCGCTAAGGCAAAAGAAGAAGGATACGTACAAATCCACGATATTTTCATGGAAACTTCCAAAAACGAAAGGGAACATGCAAAAATCTGGTATAAAATTTTGCACGATGAAGAAATCCCTGACACTATCGAAAACTTAAACGCTGCTGCTGACGGTGAAAACGAAGAATGGACTTCAATGTACAAAGAATTCGCTGAAACCGCCAAAGAAGAAGGATTCCCAAAAATCGCTTTCTTATTTGAAAAAGTCGGCGCAATCGAAAAAGAACATGAAGAAAGATACAGAACATTACTCGCTAACGTAGAAAACGAAACTGTATTTGCAAAAGAAGAAGCAATCGAATGGAAATGTGAAAACTGCGGATTCATTTTCAAAGGTCCTAACGCACCTGAAAAATGTCCTGTCTGCGGATTCCCTAAAGCACATTTCGAAGAAAGAGCTCAAAACTATAAATAGATTTTGATCTTTTTTTTTACTTTTTTTTTTAATTTTTTAAAAATAGAGATAATATAAGGCGCTTAATGGCAGTTTAAACGCCTTTATTGACTTATGCGGAAAAAATTCTTTTGGCAGATAGAAATTTTTTCTAGATTTTTGGTTTGAATTAGAAAATTGTGAGAAAACTAATTCAAACAATTTAATTTTGGAGATTGTATTAGTTTTTGACTAATAATGTTTTAAGCAATGTGTTTTAGGTTTGCACCTTTCTTTACATCACTATTTAATAATGTTGTAAGAAGTAGTATATAAATGTTTCGTTTTTTTTTAGGAATACCTAAAAATTTTCATTCAAGAGAACAAGAAAAAATAACTATTGTTATATTAAGGTAGTCTTTCAAAGTATTTAAATATAACTGTGATATAACTATTAAATAATGTTTGATGGAGATGTTTTAAGGCAGTATTTAATCAAAGAGGGAATTTCCAAAGTCGGATATACTGCAGTAAAAGTAAGCGAATTTGAAAGCCTTCCCTATGCTGTTTCTCTGGTAAGAAAGCTTCCCCGAAAGGCCATTGAGCTATTAATGGAAGACGAATTCAGGGCCTACTGGAAAATATTCCACTCAGAGGTTGATGAATTGACCAGAATCGCACTTGAGGCAGAGCAACTGATTAAGGATAACGGCCATAACGCCTTTGCCATGACCATGAAAAGAAACGAGTGCGATATGGAAAAGCTGTTGTCTAAAATTCCCTATAAGACACTGGCCACATCATCAGGTCTCGGATGGATTGGAAGGTCGGCTCTATTTGTATGCGAGGAGTACGGATCTGCCGTTGCCCTTTCAGCAATACTTACCGACATGCCTTTGGAAGTGGACAGCCCCATAACGGATTCATTCTGCGATGACTGCGAGGAATGCCAGAAAGCCTGTCCCGTTGATGCCATAAACCCGACGAAATGGAATTCAAGGCTTGAGAGAAGCGACATTATAGACATTGACGTATGCAGTGAGTATATAATTGATCAGTTCAAGGCAGGCTTGGGATGCAGCAAATGCCTAAGTAATTGTAGGTTAACTCAGGATTACTTCAAGAGATGACACTATGGAATTAGCTGACATTATAGAATTCTTTGAATCAAATGTCGATGAGGATAATCTCAAGACTATGAATCGATTAAAGGTAGGCTCCGATAAAAAATACGGCATCAGAATGCCTGTTTTAAGAAAATTTGCTAAAGAAATAGGCAAAGATCATGAGCTGGCCTTAAAATTATGGAATCATGGCTATCACGAATCAAGGCTTCTTGCCACATTGATTGAAGAATCCGATAAGGTAGATAAAGCCCAGCTTGAAGCTTGGGTAAACGATTTCGATACATGGGATTTGTGCGACCAGGCATGCATTAACCTGCTTGTTGAAATGCCTTCAGCAATTGAAAGGATTCCAATTTGGGCTGAATCAGAAAAGGAATTCGTTAAAAGGACTGCCTTCAGCCTGATTGCGGTAATTGCGGTTCATGACAAGACTTCGGATGATTCTTATTTTGAAGGGTTCTTCTCGCTAATCGGAAAAGCCTCCTTTGACGAGAGGAATTTCGTTAAAAAGTCAGTGAATTGGGCAATTCGAAGTATCGGAAAAAAGAACATTCATTTAAATCAAAAAGCAATTGAACTATCTAATGAGATTTTAGAGTACGATTCAAAATCTGCCAGATGGATTGCGAAAAATGCCTTAAGGGAACTTGAAAGCGAAAAGGTTCAAAAGAAGCTGAATTAAAAAAATAGGCGTTTTTGGCAGTTAAACGCCTTCAATAATCTTTGGTGGATAGGTTTTTTCTTGGGGGTTTTGAATTAGAACCGAAATTCTAATTCAAATCGAGATTGTATTTTAGAATAATTCATAGTGATATTTTTTTAGGTATTCCTAAATATCAATCACTGTTTATTAATATATACTTGTCCTATATAAATATTTTTCTTATTTTTAGTTTCACCTTAACAATAAACACAACTTATATATACTAGTATTTACTAATAACTTATACACAACATATAAACGGTGATATTATGATGGTTGAAAATGAAATGGATATAATATTTTTGCTTGACAGAAGCGGTTCAATGTACGGATCCGAAAAGGACACAATCGGAGGATTCAACTCTCTAATCAGGCAGTACAAAAAGGATGAAATCAATGCCAGGGTAACCACAGTGCTTTTTGACCACGGATATAATGTGCTCTACAGGAGAAAAAGCATCTGGGACGTTGAAGAATTAACCGAAAACGAATACCATGTAAGGGGATCAACTGCACTTCTTGATGCAATCGGAAGGACAATCCTCACCATGCAGAAGGAAGTCAGCGGAAAGGTGCTTTTTGTAATAACAACAGACGGTTACGAAAACTCCTCCAGGGAATTCACGAAACCTCAAATCAAAAACATGATTTCAAACCACAACTGGGAGTTTGTTTTCCTTGGATCAGACATCGACTCATATTCCGAAGCCACCCAACTCGGAATAAAAAGAGAACGTATTGCAAACTACAAAAAGAGTCCAAAAGGCATCAAGAACATGTATGACAGCGTAAAAGATTTGAGCCTTTGCGTGTATGAGAACCGTGAAATAGACGAAAAGTGGAAGGAAAATCTCGAGGGATAGGAACTTATAGCCAGTCATTAAACAAAACTTAAATATTCAGGCATTACATATTAATGAATAATTAGAATTTTTTTTAATGGTGATAATATGGCTGATAAGAAACTGTTAAAAGACTACACAAAAGAGGAAATTGCTGAATTTTCCGCTCTTGAAAAGGAAGCATACGAAAGAGCAAACAAACTGAATAAAGAGTTCATTCACATTGAAAGTCTTTTAAAGGACCTGACCGACCACTGGAAGGAATACTTCATTTTCCTTGAAGATCAAAAAATCTCTAAAATCTGTGAATTCTACGGTGAAAAGGCAGCTCCATTCGACGATGAGCTTCGTGAAGTAATCGCCGGAAACCTTAAAAGCTCCCTTAACGACGTTCACAAGGCCGTTAACTACAATACCAAAAAAATAGACACCGGAAGAATATTGGACAGATAAGTGTTAATTTGCGTTAATTAACACTTTCCTTACTTATTTTAATTTTATGATATTATACCATGCAAAGCTTTCACCTGCATAATTGCTTATCAGTATGGACGTTATTGAAATTATAACATATATTAACGTGACGTCAATAGGAGTCACGGCCATAAAGAAGCACAGTCCTATAATTTCCGTTAAATAGAATATTAATGGATTGTTAATGCCCATATAAGTGAATATTCCCAAAACGACAGGCGTAAAGACAATAGCTAGTATAAAGGCGCATACGTATGCAAAGGGATAGATGTTGACAACGTTTAAGTTAAAGAGGAATATGAATAGATACAGTTCAAATGAGGCCAGTATGAATCCCTGAACGCCTCCTGCAATTGCCTGTGCCATGGTATGCTTTTTAAGAGTAACCCTTGACCATATCAGTATCGGATAGAGCACTGCAAAGATTGCTCCGAAAGGACCTGCAAGTATAATTAATGCGCAGACCGGACCTGCAAGGCCTGTTGTGTGGACGCTGATTTTCCAGTGCCTTGTAATTAGCATAACGATAAACGTATTGATTGCATAGCACAAAAGGGTAACTGTGAGAAATTGGTTTAATCCTAAAAACATTGAGATTAAAAAACCGATAAAGTATGACGCTGAGCCAATAATTAACGGGGTGAATCTGTCCTCTCTGTTTGATATGTCCTTGTCGCTTCCTGTCCTTTTGGCCCAGTATAAAATGATAGCCATCGGAAGGATTGAAGTAAAGACAAGTGAGACCAGCTCAAGCATTGGAAACTCCCAGATATTGTCCTTTGCAAGTATCAGACAGATTATAAAGAATAAAGGTATGCTGATTATCGGCGGATTGGTAAAAGTTGAAATAGTTTTAGCCACTTTCATTTTTTGTTTCATGATTGATTATATTAATGCATTGCCCTTAAATACATTTGCTAAAATTTTTTAATCAATTGCTACAAAACTAATAATCATGAAAATCAATTATCTGCTTGAAGGCGACGGCGATAAGACTATCGTTTTCATACACGGCCTAAGTGACAGCCTCCTATACTGGCTTCCGTTAACGTCAGTTCTTAAAAGTGATTACATGGTATTGTCATATGACTTAAGGGGTCACGGCGAGTCCGAATTGGGTTTTGATGAATTTACGGTGGACCTGCTTTCAGATGACTTGCATAATCTCTTAAATGATTTGGGAATTGATGAGGCGTCATTAATCGGTTTGTCATTGGGGGGAAACGTTGCATTGAATTTTGCCCTTAATTATCCTGATTTTACCGATAAGCTTGTGCTCATGTCCACTTTCAGCGAAGTCGACGACGAGCTTCATGAGAAGTTTTTGGAGTTCAGGGATGCCATTGACGTATCCTTTGAGGAGTTCTATGACGTTATCATAAACTACGTTCTTCCAGATGAAATGATTGAAAAACATAAGGGCGATTTGGAATTCATAAAAATGGAAGCTGCCAAAACTGCCAATTTAAAGGCTATTAAAAATGCGATTGACATGGGAATGGAGTTTAATGTGACTTCACGCTTGTCTGAGATTGATTCTCCGGCATTGATTTTATCAGGCCGTGACGATGAGATAACCTCCGTTGAACTGCAGAGGATTTTAAACGATAACATTGATGATTCAGAAATGGTAATATTTGAAAATACTCGCCATAATCTTTTAATAGGTCAAAATATCGAAGAAATATTGAAACTGATAAGGGGATTCGTATGAAAATATCAGTGATTTTAACGGTTTTTAACGAGGAGAGATATATTGCAAATGCCATTGAAAGCATTCTGAATCAGACATTGCATGATCTGGAGCTTATCATAATCAATGACGGCTCAACGGACGATACATTAGATATTATTAACTCCTTTGATGATGAAAGGATTATTTTAATTGATAACGGGGAAAACATTGGTCCCGGTGCATCAAGAAACAAGGGGATTGAAATTGCCCGTGGCGAATACGTTTCATTTCTCGACGGCGATGACTGGTTTACATCCGATGCCCTTGAGGAATGTTTTAATGAAGCCAAAAGCAAAAATACAGACATTACAATGTTTCAGATGCTTAATTATGATGACGAAACCGGCAGGGTCTATGAAAACGACTGGTTCAACCTGAATAGCTTTGACAAGTCATTTGACGGCAGGGTATTTGCTCCCGATGAATGCAGTGATTTTTTATTTGATTTGTCCGTCAGCGGATCTCAAAAGATTTACAAAAACTCTTTTCTTCAGAAAAGCAACGTCCGCTTTCCAGAAGGCATGCTCTTTGAGGACATGCCATTTTTCTTTGAAATCTATCTGAAGGCCAAAAGAATCTCCATCATCAGAAAGCATTTCTATTACCGCCGAAAGCATTCAAAGTCAATCACCCATGTCGTTGACTGCACCTACCTCGATACCGTTCCTGCAGGACAGGAAAACATGAGAAGATTCATTGAAAACGGCTACTACGAAGACTACAAGTATGATCTGCTTGCCTACAAGATTAACGGACCCCGCATAGCGCTGGGCGAAATCGTCGATAAATGCAAAAGGCCATTATATGATTTGATTCATGCAGATTACCTTGAAATAAAGGATTCAATCTATTATGACGATTATCTAAATGAACTGGGTCCGGTAAAGCTCAAGTTCTTCTTGGATGTTATAAAATCAGATACTTATGATGAGTTTTTAAAGCTTCAGGACTGATTTATTGTTGTTAATGCAACAGTTTATATATAAGTAAAAACTAAAATTAACCTATCGAATTGAATTTTTTTAATTTATATTAATGCCACCTCAATTCAAATTCAGACTTTTTAATTAAATCATATTGGCAACATTTTATTCAACAATTTACAAGGTATTATTAAATGACTGACAGTAACGAAAACATTCAGATGATTACAGGTGACCCTAAAAAGGCAATTGTCAAACTGGCAATTCCGATGATGATTTCCATGCTTTTAATTATGCTCTACAATATTGCAGACAGCATATGGGTTTCAGGACTCGGTGCGGACGCATTGGCTGCAATAGGATTCATCACGCCATTATTCATGGTACTGGTCGGTTTAGGTAACGGTATCGGAGCGGGAGCAAACTCACTCATTGCTCGTCATATCGGAGCCAAAAACTACGACGAGGCAAATAACGCTGCCCTGCACGCAATTTTACTATGTATCATAATTTCTGTAATATCAACGGCCGTAATGCTCATATTCATGCGCCAGCTTTTGGAAATGATGGGTGCCGGCGAAACTATAGAATATGCGGTAAGCTATGGAAATATCGTATTTGGAGCACTTTTCATCTTTGTATATTCCGGAGTGGCCTCAGCGATATTCAGGTCCGAAGGAGACATGAGAAGGGCAACAATTGCAATCGCAGTAACTGCTGTCATGAACATAATTCTCGATCCGGTTTTCATTTATGTTTTAAACATGGGAATTGTCGGTGCGGCATGGGCAACGGTATTTTCAGCCACGTTATCATGTATTGTAATGTCATACTGGATATGGGGTAAAAAAGACCTGTATCTTGATTTATCACCTAAAAACTTCCATTTTGAAGGAAAAATGGTTCTTGATGAGCTTCAGGTAGCTATCCCTTCAACCCTTGAAAATATCGTCTTTTCAATTCTTGCAATCATCATTAACGGCATGCTTGTGGTCGTGGCCGGAACGACAGCTGTAGCGGTGTATACCGCATCAATGAGAATCGTTCAATTAGCTATGATTCCTCTTTTAGGTATTGGAACTGCTGTATTGACCGTTGCAGGCGTTGCATACGGTGCGCACAATTCCGAAAACCTCAAGACTGCCCATTCCTATTCAATCAAACTGGGTTTCGTTCTTTCAATAGCTATCGGAATAGTGATGTATGTATTCTCTTCACAGATTGCTACGCTTTTTGCCTATACTTCAGCAAGCGCATCCATGGCTCCTGAAATCGCAACGGCAATATCCATATTGACATTGTTTGTTTTGGCGATTCCGCACGGTATAATGTCAGCAATGATGTTTCAGGGTGTCGGAAAGGGCATATATTCACTGATTATTACATTGCTTCGTTCACTGATTTTTGAATGCATATGCTCATATGTGTTCTGCTTTGTTTTCGGCTGGGGAGTTATAGGAATCTATGCAGGTCTGGTATTGGGATGTTTCTTGGGAGGAGTTTTCGGTTATGTCTGGGCAAAGCTCTATGTCAGGAAATACCAGAGAATATGGGATTCACATTAAAATCCTAAAAGAATCTTTATTCCGATTAGAATCAGTATGACGCCGCCCAAAATCTGGAAGCGGCCACCGAAGTAATCGCCGATCTTTTTTCCGATGAAAATTCCCAATAAGGTAAAGAGAAAAGCAACGATTCCGATGATTACTGACGGTATAAGGATTTCGCTTCCGAGAATTGCATAAGTTAAACCGACCGCAAAGGCGTCTATGCTTGTGGCTATGGCAAGTAAAGTTACTTCCTTGAAGCTGAAATTGTCTGTAATGTCCTCATCATCGCTTAAACTTTCCCTAATCATATTAAGCCCTATTGCCAAAAGGAGAATGAATCCTACGAATGAGGCTATTGACGCGATGAATGTTGATATTGCCTCGCCGAAATAATATCCTAAAATGGGCATCATGAACTGGAAAAATCCGAAAAATAGCGCATAATAAAAAATCTGGCTTTTTGTGAGGTCCTTTTGCGTAAAGCCCTTTGTCAGTGAAACGCTGAAGGCATCCATTGCAAGAGCAACCGCAATAAGAAGTGTTGAAATTAATTGAAAAACCATAAGGTAATATATCGTTTGAAATTTATTTAAATTTATTGTTTGAAAAACTATAATTACCTTGAACATCAATTAATAATTATGAACTTAAAGACTGTCACGTTAATGTTAATAATTCTCATTTTAAGCGTTAATGCCAGTTATGCATTTAATTCATTGGATGTGGACTGCGAGGACATCTTGTACGGCCAGGCCACACGCATTGACGTTAAGCTTCCTGGAGATGCAAGGGGAATCGTCAACGTAACGATTGATGATGAAATCCATTCCTTTGACATTAACTCATCAAGAATTTACGGACTAAACGGTTTACTGTTAATGCCGGTTGAAATCGATGGCTTAAAGGTCGGCGAGTACAACGTTACAGTTAGTTACGATAACATGACCGCCCACTCATCATTTAACGTAACAAAGCCCCATAAGTACACTTTCAATTCAACCGATTTGATAAAGGATTACAGGAACGGATCTGACTTTGCAGTTCAGGTACTGGCTGACGGCGAAGCTATTGGAGCAAACGAGAACGTGACATTATTTGTAAACGGAGTCAACTACACCCGCACTACTGATAATGATGGCGTAGCGCATCTCAACATTAACCTGGAGCCTGGAAACTACATCATTTCATATGAATACAGAACCTACAAGTCATACAACAACATCATGGTGCTTTAACTATGAAAAGCAGTGAAATCAACCCCATTAAATCGGACAGGATGGAAATAGACTGTCAGGGAATCTTTGATGCTATAATATCTCTTGAAATCGAGTTTGACGGCAATGAGGAATTCGATAAATATCTAAAAGAAACCTTCAATGAGCTGGAAGAGCTGTTGCTGAAGGTTAATGACATCGAGCTCTTTTCAGAGATGGTGGATATCATTTTCAGATTCAAGTATCGCCACAGGGAACTTAAGGCCCAGCTGGATTTCGTCGATGATGAAAACATTCTCAATTCTCCGGACCTGCAAAGTGTTTTAAATGAATTATCGAAATTTAGTGAAATAATATAAATGTAAGTAAAAACATATTATATTGTACAAGGAGTTTTCAAAGATGTTTGATAAAATACTATTACCTACAGACGGTTCTGAGTTTTCAGAGCATGAAGTTGAAAGAGCTATAAAAGCACTTGCAGACGACGGGGAAATCATAATATTGTCCGTTGCAAGTAAACTGTCAGCTACAACACCATTTCAAAGCAAAAAAACAATTGCTAAAATGAATGCGGGTTTTTTAAAGGAAGCGCAGGATAACGTGGATCGCATGGCCGCACGCTTTGACGAAAGAGTCAACGTAAAAAAAATGGTCGTTAAGGGAATCCCTTCAGATGTTATCGTCGACGTTGCAGAAAAGGAAGACGTTGATTTGATTATCATTTCCGCTTCAGGTAAATCCGGCCTTCACAGGTTCTTCATTGGAAGCGTAGCCGAAAAGGTACTTAAAAGCACGGAAAGAGACGTTTTGCTGATTCACAACTGAATCATTTACCCTTTTTTTATGAATCCCGACGTTTACTACATCGATTTTGATGTGGAGGAAGTGAGCTTAAAGATTAATTCCATAATGAGCAGATGGTCGGCTCACTTATTGAAAATCACCGGCCAGAAGTGGCAGGTTTTAAACCACGATGATGAAATAATTTACGAATGTCACTTTTTCATCGACTTTAAAAATCTTGAAGGCAGAATAAAGCTTGAGGATTTAAAACTTAACGTTATCCATCATATAGAGTCGTTAAGGGACGATACCATATATATCGACAACATGATAATTCCCGATTTGCTATACTAGCTTCCAGTCGATTTCATTTTCCCTTAAAAATTCGTTGCATAACTTGAAGTGATTGCATCCAAGAAAGCCCCTTCTTGCAGAAAATGGCGATGGGTGTGACGTTATTAATACAAGATGATTTTCATTGTCTAAAAGATCCTTTTTCTTTTCGGCCTGCTTTCCCCATAACAGGAAAACAATTGGTTGTTCTTGATTATTTAATATTTCAATGACTCTGTCTGTAAAAATCTGCCATCCGCAGTCGCTGTGTGAGTTTGCCTCGCCTTCACGGACGGTCAATACTGTGTTTAAAAGGAATACTCCCTGTCTTGCCCAGGATTCCAGGCATCCTGATTCGGGGATATCATAACCGTATTCGCTTTGGATTTCCTTGAATATGTTTTTAAGTGATCTTGGTATAGGCCTTCCCTCAGGTGTTGAAAAGCAAAGTCCGTGAGCCTGTCCGGCTTCATGATATGGATCCTGGCCTAAAATAACAACCTTAACGTCTTTTAAAGGTGTTAATTTAAATGCATTGAAAACCTCATCCCGTGGCGGATAAACCGTTTTCGTTTCATATTCCTCATCAATAAATTCCATAATGTGTTTAAAGTATTCCTTTTCGAATTCCTCGGCTAAAAAGGAATCCCAGTCATTTCCAATCATGTATTTAATTATGTATTTTTTCGTTAATAATCTATTGTATATTTTTTTAATTTCATAAATTTTTCAAAAAAGCGGAAAAAAACCGATACCTTTATATACTATTAGTGATATATTAATTAGTACTGTACTTTAAATTTTCCGCACCATTTGTAAACAGACTGTATACGAATTATCATATAACTTTAAGGGAGTTGATAGATATGATAGCATTTGTAGAAGTCACTGGGTATTCAGTGTTCTAATCCAAAATATATTTTCCAACTGTAGGCTTGCTTTTTGAATACTATTTTGAAAAGAGGAGGTTGTATCCATCCGTATTTGACAATCCGCTCTTAAGAGCATTTTAAAGCAACCCGTTGTTAAAAGACCAAAAACCATTATCATAAAAAAAGAGGAAAATATGCAAATTAATATTAGAAAAACAATCCAAACCACCGTAACTGTAGCTGACGAATTCCTGTTCTACGTTGAAGAGCTTGACGCATCAGGCGAAATGCCGACCCTCCTTGGCCTTGCCGATGAAAAGTACACCTTCGACGGAATGGATGACGAATTTTTCGAGTTCGTTGAAAGAAAAATGAATGAAAGCGGCATCTATGTCAGGCTCATTCACGTTGTAGAAAAAAGCTGTGCCGGCAGTACCGTAACCTTTGAGGTTGAAAGCGGTTTAGCCAAAAGCGCAGTCGTTTTTGAAAACCCCGATTTGGGTGAAGTCACCGACATCGGAATCAGGATTCACGGCAATAACGTCACTTTAGGCACAACGGTCTACAATCCAAGGCCGCACTTCGAAAGTCTCGCCGGACATGTCTTGCTTGAAGAGATTGCACGTGACATGATTAAGGATTTGATCTTTTACGATTAAATCCACATTTTTTATTATTTACTTAAAAGGAGTGATTTATCATCAGAGATTTAGCGAAATTCATATTCATGATAGGATATTTGTTGACCTGCATTGTATTTGGAAATTTACTGTTTTAGGAGGGATTTGAATGGATAACTGTCCGAACTGCAATAACAGAGTATGCGTCAACTCTTCAATGACGCACCTTGCAAACCTTTGCGATTTGATTTTCGATTCCAGCCAGCCGGAATTGATGATGCTTGACGAATACTACATTAACATGGGATTTCTTCTAAACGACGAATATCCTGAAAAGCTTAGAAAACCGAGAAAGATACCGACCAAGCTGCCTCAGAGACTGCCTGAACTCGTAACGCCGTTCATTTACTTTGAGGAGTTTCCGGCGATTTCCATAACCTGCAAGAAAACCCCATGGATTTTCCACTATGCAGATAGTGAGATTGACGTTGAATTTCTGGATAACTGAAGCGTTATCGCTCCAGCTATCCTTTTTTTAAACCAATAGAAGATGGGTTCACCCAGAATGAAAATTAGAAATTTTTTGAAACTATAGCCATGTCTTTGAATAATAATGTCTGGGTGAACTGATTACTTATTTTGTATTTTAAACTATTTAAATCTTTTTAATTCTAAAATAAAGGCAATATTATAATAAACGAGTAATTTGCAATGATTTTAGATTTTTTCAAAAAGCGAGTAATATTCAAAATGAAAGTAATTTCGATTAAAAAATTCATATTTTTTTCTAGGTGAAATTCTCGGAGGAAAGCGTGGATTTAATTAATAAACTATAAAGTAAGGAGGTAACGTCCACCCAGAAGATGTTTTTCCTCCGAGACGAGAACAAATTTAATAGAAATATATCACAACTTGAAAATATTCAATCTGGGTGAACTGATTAGTTATTTTGTATTTTAATGTATTTAAATCTTTTTAATTCTAAAATAAAGGCAATATTATATTAATTGAGTAATTTGAAGTGATTTTAGATTTTTTCAAAAAGCGAGTAATATTTAAAAAGAAGGTAATTCCAATCAATCACAGGCACATGTGTATTACGTCTGTATTTGAATATAACTCACCAACTTGACTTTTGGAAAGATGTATGGTCTGGCTTAAAGCGTCAATTGTTTGAATGTATTCCTCTGAGAGATCGTACCATGAATCGCTGGTTGAAGCAATCTCGTCATTGAGGATTTTGCCGATTTTCAATAGGAGTTCAAAGGCAAAATCATATTCGCCGGCTTTAAGTATATTGGTAATATCCTCCCTTAAAAATTCATACAGGTCGGATTCCATTGAATCCAAGTCATACATTCCATGATCTTCAAAATTATAGCCTTCGCCTTGCCTGAATATCTTTCTTAACTTTTTTGAGTAGTGAGTTTCATCGATTTTTGACTTTTTAGAAAATTCATCCAAAAATCTCTTTTTCAAATCGGGATTGACTTCAAGCTCCCTTTTTAAAAATCCCTTGATGTTTGATTCACTGGCAACGCTTATGATATCCTCAATATCATCATCTGATTTAAGGAGTTCAGGATGCTTTTCAACGTAAAACATTAAAGCAGCGTAATGCTTGCAGAAATAATGCTTTGAATTGCAGTTGCAGAAAGGATGGCTTGGACTGTCAAACAATAGTGGAGTCATGATTTCAGTATTGTCATTAAATTTAGCGATAATCTCTACTCCATTGTTTTCAATTTCTGTAATTTCCAAATCCAAAGCTTCCCTTAACGTTTTCTCATCAATGTTATATTGCCATCCGTCCATGTTAATTCTTATGTGGAAAGTCGGTAATGCCTTTTTTGTTTGCAAAATAATGTTATACTAAAAGATACAAAGTTATAATAAATGAATATTGAAATGCTTTTAAATGATTTTAATGTCTATTGTCTGGATGAGAATAACTGGTTAATAGATAATGATTCGCTGATTGATTATGAGATTAGCCATAACGGCGTTTACGTTAATTTGATAAGCATTGAAGAAGGGCATTGTTCAGGTTGTGATGAATTCGACTTTTATATTGTTGGCAATGACTTTTACAATTATTCAACGGATTATGTCATAAGAACTCCATTTGAAAAAATTAATCTTCCCGTTGGCGATGACAGCGAACTGGAATGCTTTGACTTTGGAGCCAAAATCAAATCCGATGAAATAACCTACGGCATTAATGACGATAAATTCATCGCTTTTGATGATGATCATCTTTTCTATTCGGAAAATGCAAATTTACATGAATTCCTGCTTGAAAAGATGAAAGAAATAATGATGAAATATTAGGGAGATAATCTAAATGGATACGAAAAAAATCATAAACATTACCCGGATGATATTGAGCTTGCTGATTGTTCTGGATGTAATTCTCATAACCTATTCTCTCGTATCCGACATTTCACCGGCATTATATCAAAAAATACTTCTTTTTGACATTGTAATATGTATAATACTGCTATTTGATTTCTTCTGGGGCTATTTCAAGGCAGAAGACAAGAAGGAATACTTCAAATCAAACTGGATAGAGCTGATTGCATCCATACCGTTTGACATTGTCTTTTCCCAGTTCATGTATCTGAGATACCTGAGGCTCCTTAGAATATTCAGGATACTCTTTTTAATCGGAGAATACTTCAAAATCGTCGGCACTTTTCTTAAGGATACCCGCCTTGATGAGATACTGGCCATTCTGCTTTTGATTGTAATAGGTTCCACATTAAGCTTATACCTTGTTGATCCGGGAATGAGCAATCTTTTTGATGACCTGTGGTTTGTTGTTGTAAGCATAACGACCGTTGGATACGGTGACATCACCCCGAACAGCGTTTACGGAAAGATTGTAAGCCTGGTTCTTCTGATTATCGGCGTATTTATCTTCAGTGCAATCACCGGAGCCATTTCCACATACTTCATGGATAATCTCTTGAAGGAAGGAAGCTATCACATTATCGAGATAAAGGAAAAGATCGATTCACAGGATGCCAAAATCGATGAGATGAACGAGCAGCTCGCTAAAAACGAGGCTAAAATCGACGAGCTTAAAGACGAAATCCGTGAACTGAAAGAGATAATTAAAGAAAAATGATGTGTGTATTTTAAATCAAAAGAATAACTCGCTATTTTTAAAATAATTATATGATATCATCAATACTAATAAATTAAAATGATGGCATTGAAAAAAATAAGGAGAATATAATTAAATGGTTATATTCTCAGTGTATGTGTTTGTATTTCCATTGTTATCAGTGAATACCACTTTGATTTCATGATTTCCTGATAATAAGCTAAACAAATCAAATATGATTTGTAAAAGATTATCCGTTGTTGTGGCATTGAATACCAGTTTACCGTCTATGTATACCAGAAGATGTCCGTTTCTGAAGTCTTTGTTGAATATATGGTTTAGCACATCCAGTGTCAATTTGTTGTCTTTTATTGGTATTTGATTATTATGCACTGTTATTTTATCAATACTTCCATAGTTTGTGTTGTATTCCTGATAATTTGGATTTGATGTTGGTTCATCATAATCATAATCGTCAGCACCACCGGTATACTCAAAATTTTGAGGAGTATTATTTAAAAATAGAACTTCTTTTTGTATTAATTCCCCATTTCTAAATATGGCTCCTGCTTCTTTACTTGCGGAATTTTCAATGAATTCTGATAGTATTATTTCTACCGGACCATCGTTATAGTATATTGCGCCACCTAATTTTGCATGGTTTTTATTGAATTTTGAGCCGAAGATGACATATTTTACTATTGAGTTTGAATTTGGATTTTCGTTAAAGATATTAATTGCTCCGCCTTTTTCTCCAGCGGTATTGTGTGTAAAGTTACAGTTTACTATATTAATGGCATCTTTATTTTTGTTATGAATATGGATTGCACCGCCATAGTGTGAAGCTTTGTTATCAATAAAATTACAATCAGTTATATCTATTATTTTATTTCCCTTAATGAATATGGATCCGCCTAATCCTCCTCGACCTATTCTTTCAATAGCAGTTGTTGAAGTAGCTGTATTATATTTAAAAGTACTATTAACTATTTTTGTATAACCTGCGCTATCTACATAAATAGCACCTCCAGATTGTGTAAATGCTTTATTGTTTAAAAAAATACAATTTCTTACTTCTAATTCTCCACCTTTAAAGTAAACAGCACCACCCATTCGGGATTCACCGTCTATAAAAGTTATATTATCCAAAACAAGACGTTGAATATAGCTTCCATCGCTAAGATATAAGATTCCCATTTTATGATTCGCATCGAGGGTATGACCATTACCGTGGATTACAATTGAACCGGTAAGTTTTATACCCTGTTGCAATCCATTAATTAATTGTTTATCTGTTGCCTTATTATAAGTATAATCTCTATCCAGTGTGACTTCACTTTTACCTGAAAGTAAATTAAATAAGTCGGTGAAAGTTCCAGGATTTGAATTTCCATCACCTAAAATTTCATTATTATTATTTTCCGCCGCCAAAATATTTTCATTACTTGAAATTTCATTGTTGTTTTCTGCAGCTAAAATATTTTCGTTGTTTATGTCAAGACTGATTACATCACCATCAACTTCATCAACGTTTTGAGATGTGTCGGCTGCACTAACGGATGAAATCGTAATCATGATGAAAAGGATTAATACAGTTATTAAAACTTTCTTAAACTTCATTATAATTCCTCCAAATCAATAATATAATTTTTATAAATGATATGTATATAACTTTTTTTGGTTAAAACAACAATATTCCTGTTGCGCAGACGGAGTGATGGTTATGGAATATGTGAATACTATTCATATTTTGTTTTTTGGCTTCCAGCGGACAAAAAATTACTGTCATTTTAATTAATTTTAGCTATTATAATTCAATCAGTTATAATGTAAACTACTAAAATAATCAAATGAAAATTTAATTTAATAAAAGATCAAATAAAAAATAGAATTGATGAACGGTAACATCTACATTAAAAAAATAAAAAAAGTATATTAGAGATTATTAATCTCATTAAACTTTATGATGTCATCACAGATTACGTCAAGCAATTCATCGTCGTGGCTTACTGCCAGTATTCCGATGTTGTTTGCCTTGCAGTGGTTGATTAGGGCTTCCCAGATTTGCACCTGGGTTACAGCGTCAAGCATCGTACTTATTTCGTCTGCAATGATGAATTTCGTTTTTGGATTAAGCGCTCTCAATATACTGAAACGTTGTAATTCTCCGCCTGAAAGTTCGTTCGGCCAACGGGTCAGCCATGCATCCTTTAAACCGAAGGTATCCTTCAAATCTTGTGTAGGGGTCCATGATTCGTTTAAAACCTTGTTCATTTTCCACTTCGGATTCATGGTCTTTTCCGGATGCTGGAAAATCAGCTGTACGGGATAGTAGTCCTTGTCAGGTATCTGATTGCCGTCTAAAGTAACATTGCCCGTGTAGTGTGTAATGTATCCGGCCATGATTTTGCACAGTGTGCTTTTTCCGCTTCCGCTGTCTCCAATCAGGCCTATAATCTGGTCGCTTTTAACGGACAGTGAAATGTCCTTGAGTATCTCCCTTTTCTTGTTGTATGAAAAGGATATGTTATCAGCCTTAAGCTCCATCGTTAGCCTCCTTGAAATTAAAGCATCTTATCATTACGCCGTCATGTTCCTCAAGCTCAGGTCTTTCCTTGTTGCATCTGTCAGTGCGTATAGGACAGTTTTCATAGTACGGACATCCAGGTATTTCGCCTAAAGGCTGGACTCCTTCTGTGAGCTTGAAGCCGTTTCTTGGAAGGGAATCGATTAATGCCTTCGTATACGGGTGAAGAACCGTTTCTGAGCTTGAAAAGTTTTTAACGTCATTGATTTCGATAACGTAACCGGAATAGAATATTGCAATTCTATCGGCAGTTTTAAGCGCCGCATCGATTTCGTGGGTAATCAATAATACTCCTTTTCCGTGCTCCTTAAGGTTTTTGATATCTGAAATCGTTTCCTCAACGCTTTTCTTGTCAAGGCCTGGAGTAGGCTCATCAGCTATAAGCAAATCAGGGTCTTCTATCAAAGCTGTAGACAATAATACTTTTCTTGCCATTCCTCCGGAAAGTTCAAAAGGATATAAGTTATCCACGCTTTCGTCAAGGCCGTATCTTGCAAATATTTCCCTTTGCCTGACTTTGCGCTCCTTATGCTCTGCATCGTCCTTGCACTCGCCTATTGCCTGCTCGGATACTTTCATCAATGGATCAAGGAAATTGACTGACTGGGGAATGAGACATATTTCATCACCCCTTAATTTCTCTTTCAAATCCTGGTCCAAAGTCTGTCCCTTGTATCTTATTTCGCCTGTGACGTGGGAGTTATAGGGAAGGATTCCAAGTATTGAATGTGCCAGAAGGCTTTTACCGGATCCGCTTGAACCCAGAACCGCCACGATTTCTGATTCATCCACATCAATTGTCAAATCGGAAATGACCCTTGAGTCGTGCCTGTTTAGACCCTGGACGTATTGCGTAAATGATATGGATAAGTTTTCCACTTCTAGTAATTTAGCCATTTAAATCACCTATTTGTTCGCCTCTGATGGGTCTACCAGGCGTTTAAGGTTATCTCCGATGATATCGAATAATAACACTACAATCAACAGTGAAATTCCAGGGAAGAATGCAAGCCACCATGCGCCCATTGCAAGGTATTTCATTGACTCTGAAAGAATTATACCGATTGCAGGCTCGTGTGGTGAAAGACCGAATCCTAAGAAAGTTACGCTTGACTCGTGCATGATTGCGTGAGGGAATACTAATAATGTTCCG
This sequence comes from Methanobrevibacter millerae, assembly GCF_900103415.1. Lineage (NCBI taxonomy): Archaea > Methanobacteriati > Methanobacteriota > Methanobacteria > Methanobacteriales > Methanobacteriaceae > Methanobrevibacter > Methanobrevibacter millerae. Next base: position 80,974 of record NZ_FMXB01000010.1, on the reverse strand, counting down.
ACGAATATCTGTGAAAGTATCAGAGGCAAGATGTGCTCTTTTGCTATCCAGAGCTTGCTTTTTCCGAACTTTCTTGAAAGCATTACGTATTCGGACGTGTTAATCTGAAGCACTTCGGCTCTTAAAACTCTTGTGAGGTTTACCCAGTGTGAAAACGCAACTGCCATCGTCACACCGAATGCGCCTTTTCCTAAAGCGATGGAAATCATCATGATTAACAGGATATGCGGAATTGAAGCGAATAAATCGATAAGCCATGAGACGAAGGTGTCGCAGTACTTGTTGAAGCTTGCAACGAATGCCAAAATGGTTGCGATTATGCTTGAAATTATTGAAGCTCCAAGACCTATCATGATACTTAAGCTCAATCCCTTAAGGGTTCTTATGAACATGTCCCTTCCCATCCAGTCGGTTCCGAAGATGTGCTCAAAGGAAGGAGGCTGCATCTTGATTGAAAAGTCCGTAGGCAGGTTTGCGTCAATGAGGTATCCGCAGATGAAAATCACTAAAAGCAGTATTGACGTAAGGGCGATTGTCAGAAGGGTCTTCTGCCTTAAGTTTAGGGAACTGAAAATTCCCCTGTTGTACCATGGCATTTCACTCATCGTTCTCACTCCTTATTCTTGGGTCAACGTACTCGTATATGACGTCTGCAAGAAGGTTACCTACAAATACGAATGTTGCGCTTATCAGAACTATTCCTAAAAGCAAAGGAACGTCTGATCGTAATCCGGCCGCAACCGTTGCCTGTCCGATTCCCGGATATGCGAATACCTGTTCAACGAGGATTGTTCCTCCGAAAAGTTCGTTGAATGACATGAACTGAACGGTGATTGCCGGAATCAGAATGTTTCTTATACCGTGATTTTTAATGATTCCCCAGAAGCTTTCCCCTCTTGCCTGTGAGAATAAAAAGTAATCGCTTTTTTTAACGCTGATTAATTTATCTCTGGTGTACATGGTAAGGGAAGCTATTCCAACGATACTTAAGGTAAATGCCGGAAGTATGAGCCTGTAAAGCCACTGCCAGAACGTTACCGTATCGGACAGCTGTCCTATTGGAACCGAAAGTCCTATCGGGAACCATCTCAGATATACTGAAAAAACCATCAGGATTACTAAACCGATCCAGAAGGTCGGTGAGGACTGCAGAATGTAGCAGTAAGTTTTGATTGCCTTGTCGATAATTGTTCCTTCCTTGGCTCCTGCAATCACTCCCAGGCCGAATCCTACAACTGCTGAAATTACCCAGGATACAAGCATTAAGGTAAATGATGCGGTGAACTTCTGAATGATTACTTCGGTTACGGGAGCCCTGTAAATTAATGAGAATCCCATGCTTCCGGAAGCAAGTGTCTGAAGCCAGCCCATTACCCTTTCGCCAAGTGAAAGGTTAGTTCCCCAGTATTCGCCGACGATGGCCAGCTGTTCCTGTGAGACAAGCCTCTGTCCGAGATATGCCTTTACAGGGTCAATCGGGGACAGCTGAATCATGATAAAACTTATTGCTGCAATGACTATTAACAAGATTAGCAATCTGATAGCTTTTAATCCTAAAAATTTAGCTAGTCTTTTGCCGTTAATTTTAATCATCTCGCATAATTTCAATTAAAAAAAAGAAAAAAAATAAAATGATTAATTTTAAATCATTTTACTTGAATTTATTTTTCTATACGTTTCCAGTCGTAGATATTACCCCAGATGTCTCCACCGTGAGGATAGATGAGGTGGGTTGAGTTGGAGATATCTAACGTATCGTTAACGAAGTATGTGTAGTCAACAGTTCCTACCCAGAGGAATGGATAGTGTGAAGTTGCGGACTGTGCAACTCCTGACCCGGTTGAGTATGATGCATCAAGGGCCTGTGCCTTTGCTGCGTCGATTCCTGCGTCAACTGCTGAGTCGTTTAAAGCTTCAGGGTTGTCGTAACCGGTACATGCTACTCTTGAGTCGTACTGGTGTTCGAGTTCGATTGGGTCAGCTGAACCGAATCCCCATACAACACCCTGTGAGTATTTGTTAGGGTCGATGTCGTCCCAGCTTCCTCCGACAGCTTCGATGTCGATACCGATTTCTTTAGCCTGTTCAGCTACTGCAACTGCAATTGCCTGTCTTTCGGATGCTTTTGCGTTGTAGTATACTGTGAATTTAGCAGGAGTTCCGTTTTTCTCGACTATTCCGTCACCGTTGGTGTCGTTCCATCCTGCTTCAGCGAGGATTTGTTTTGCTTTGTCAACGTCACCGTCTGTGAATGGTGCTTCAAAGGACCATGCGAGCTGGTTAGCGACACCGGTGTATGAAACGTTACCGAATCCGTTTAAAGCTCCTTCGAGCAATTTGGTTCTGTTTACACCGACGTTAAGTGCTTCCCTGATTGCAGGGTCTCCGGTTACGTTGTTACCTATGGTTACGTTGTCTTCGCTTACGTTACCGGTATTCATTTGAGTAGGCAGTGATATACCACGTACGTCAATTGAGTCGAAGTATTCCATGTGGAATCCGTTAATGGTTTCGTTTGCGTATGCAACAGGCACTTCAGCAATGTCAACGTCTCCGTTTTTGACTGCTGCGAATGCTGCGTCAGGGTCTAGGAAGAGGTTGGTTATTTTAGTGAAGTAAGGTTTTTCGCCGTAGTAGTCATCGTTGATTTCAAGGATGAACTGTTGTCCTTTGTCCCATTGAGCCAGTTTATAAGGTCCTGATCCGATTGGGTTTTTACCGTAGTTGTCAGCGTCATATCCTTTTTCAGGAACGATTCCGACGTCAGTGAGTTTGTTGACGAAAGTGGAATCCGGTTTTTCCAAAGTGAAAATGACTTTGGTGTCTCCGTCAGCCTTAACTTCTTTTAGGGAACTTAAGTCAGCGCCTTCTCCCAGCTCTTTACTTTTGTTGTAGGAGAATGCTACGTCGCCTGCGGTCAGTTTGGAACCGTCAGTGAATTTTACGTCTCCGCGAATGTCCACTACATACTCAGTGAAGTTGTCATTCGCAGTGTAGTTCGTTGCCAAATCGTTTACGAAAGTGTTATTTGCATCTCTTTTTAAAAGAGTACTCTGAATAAGAGGTTCCGTACCTGAATCGTGGTATCCCCATCCGTGCATTGGGTCAAAACCGTATTCAGGTTCTTCACCGTGAGCAGCTACACATGCAACCAATTCGTTAGGTGCATGCTTGGATGTGCCGGTTCCTCCTAAAGCTATTGCAGCTATTGCGACTATTGCGATAACAGCCACGACTGCACCGATTAAGATTTTTTTATCCATTTAATAATTCTCCATTTATGTTATTAATTTTCTAAATTTTATTATTAAATTAGGTAATACATTTTTTAAAAAAGATATTACAATAGTTAATATATAATTATTTTATATTTAAATATTGCTAAATTTGCCTTAATTTATGTGAATGGTGACAGTTGTTTAATTTTTTAAGCTGGTGTTTACTTCAGATTTTTTTCTTTGAGGTACTTTCCGGTGAGGCTCTTTTTGCAGGCAATGGTGTCTTTGAGGCTTCCCTCTGCAAGAATTTCGCCTGCAAGATAGTTTTCATCGATTCCGATGTCTATGATATAATCCGCATTAGAAATGAGGTCAAGATCATGCTCTATAACTATTATTGTTGCTCCATTATCAATCAGGTGGTCAAAAACGTCAATGAGAACTCTGACGTCGAGCGGGTGAAGGCCAATTGTAGGCTCGTCGAAAATGAATACAGAATTTTTCTGTGACTTTCCGATTTCTGAAGCCAGCTTGAGCCTCTGGGCTTCGCCTCCCGAAAGGCTTGGCGTTGCTTCGCCCAATGTAAGATATCCAAGACCTAAATCAGATAGCTTCTGGAGTTTTGATGTTGCCTTATTCAATCCTGATATGAATTCCAGGGCTTCATCAATAGTGAGCGTCATGATATCCGCCAATGAGAGATTGTTGTATCGTGTCTTTTCGATGTCCTTGTTGTATCTGGTTCCCCCGCAGTCCGGACAAGTCATCTCAACGTCCGGAAGGAACTGAACATCCATGGAAACGCTTCCCGTGCCGTTGCAGGTTTCACACCTTAAGCAACCGGTATTGTATGAAAAGTCTGCGGTTTTATACTCATCGGAGAGTTTGGAAAATTCCCTTCTCAAGTCATCCAGTACCTTTGAGTATGTTGCAACTGTGCTTCTCACGTTTTTTCCGATAGGCACGCTGTCAATCAGTTCAATTTTATTGATGTTGTCGCATTCGATGTCTGTAACATTATCGGGAAGTTCCTCTTCGTTAATGACTGCCTTTAGCGCTGGATAAAGAGATTCCAAAAGCAAGGTTGTCTTTCCGCTTCCGGAAACTCCGCTTACAACAGTCAGTTTGCCTTTAGGAATTTTAACGTCCATTGCCTTTACGTTATGGATTTCTGATGTTTTTATTTTAATGAATCCGTTTTCGAAAACGTCACCTGATTTGTCTCTTATTATGATGTCTGCTTTATTTGTTAAAAACGGCGCAATCTGTGATGATTCATTTTTCATGATTTCTTTCAGTGAACCCTGGGCTATTACATTTCCTCCGTCGGCTCCGGCTTTCGGACCCATTTCAATCATATGGTCGGCTATTTTAAGAATTCTTGTGTCATGGTCAACCAGGATGATTGAGTTTCCGTCATCAACAAGCCTTCTGATTACTTTAATCAATCCGTCCACGTTGTCCGGATGAAGGCCGATTGACGGTTCGTCCAAAACGTACAGGACTCCTGTTGTGCGGTTTCTTAATGTCTTTGCAAGCTGGACTCTCTGCAATTCGCCTGTGGATAATGTGTTTGAAGGCCTGTCAAGTGAAATGTAGCCAAGACCCAAATCCAGAAGTATTTCTGCGTTGTCTGTGAACTCCTCTGCGATATCTTCAGCCATCTTTTTCATTTCATCGGGCAAATCATTTAATACCCCTTCAATCCATGATGTCAAATCTTTTAAGGTCATTTTGCAGGCTTCGGATATATTGATTCCGCCCAAAAGGGTCTGCCTTGCCTTTTCATTAAGCCTTGTTCCATTGCAGTCATCGCACTGCTTTGTTTTAAGGAACTTGTTGATTTTGGTCAGTCCCTTTTCGCTTTTGGCGTTTTTCAATGCCTCTTCGATTGCCCTGTGGGCGTTTCTGTATGCCGCATTGAGCTCAAATAGCTTCCCGTTTTTTGACGGTATGTTGATGTACCTTTTGACCTCAGGGCCATTGTAGACGATATCCTTTTCCGCATCGGTTAATTTATTAAATGGAACATTTACCCTGACTCCGAGCTCTCCTGCGACATGATACATCCATGAAATCCCGAACTGGTTCCATGCCGCAACGGCCCCTTCCTCAAGCGTTTTTGTCTCATCCGGAACAAGCTTTGAGGTGTCAACGTCCATGATGTATCCTGTTCCGCCGCATGAATGGCATGCCCCGTCTGAGTTGAATGCGTATTCCTCTGCTCCAAGGCCGTAGAACTCCTCGCCGCACTCATGGCACTTGATAGGAAGTTCACGGGCAACGTTGAGCGTTGCATCCTGCATGTGGCCGTTCGAACAGAAATAGTTACCGCATCTTGAATACAAAAGCCTTAAAGAATTTAAAAGCTCGGTTGAGGTTCCGAAAGTGCTTCTGATATTAGGAATGCTGGGACGCTGATGGAGCGCAAGGGAGGCCGGAACGTACTGTATCGAGTCGACCTGTGCCTTTTTTGACTGGGAAATCCTTCTTCGGGTATAAGTTGAGAGGGCGTCAAGGTATCTTCTTGATCCTTCACTGTATAAAACGCCGAGTGCAAGGGAGGATTTGCCGCTTCCCGAAACCCCGCTTATCGCTACAATCTTTCCCAAAGGAATGTCCAAATCAATGTTTTTAAGGTTATGCACCTTTGCTCCCCGAAGAATTATCATGTCCCTGTACATGGTATTATCTTTGAATCAACATTCTAATATACTGTTTGAATTGAATGTTGCTCACTTTTTTTAAAACCGGTTAAGATAAATTCTAATCATCAACCGGCCAATATCTGATTTGAACTATAGTTTCAATGCGTCCTTTGAGCATGCGTGAACGCAGTTAAGGCATAATATGCATTCAGTTGCGTTTTCTCTTTTTCTTGAATTGTCTAGCATGTCAACGTCCATCGGGCATGATTTGATGCATTTGCCGCAGTCAACGCAGAGGTCTTCATCAACTTTCACCCTTAAAAGTGCAAAATAGCTGAAAATCTTCAAAAACACGGTTATCGGACAGACGTATTTGCAGAATGCCCTGTTATCCTTAAGCTTATATGCCAATATGATTCCGATGATATAATAGGCTAAATTTCCGGCAATGAAAAGATAGTATATTATCAAATCCGGATTGGATATCTTTAAAATGAATATTGAAGAGACAACACACAATATCACAAGAAACAGCACGTATCTTATATATCCCCAGTTTTTCCTCGGGTTTTGTGGGGTCTTATATGGAAGCAGATCAAGCACCATCGCCGTCCAGCACGCATATCCGCACCATCCACGGCCAAAGAGAAGCGGTCCAAGAATCTTTGCAATTAAAAAGTGAATTACTGCCGCTTCAAAAACACCTAAAAACAGATAATACCAAAATCCGCTCATGGATAAGTTTTCATGACCTAAGATTCCGAGATAAAAAAACAGATAGCTTCCGACAGCCAGCATTATAATGTTTCTTGCGTATCTGTTGTTTTTGGCCATGAAATAGAGTCCGATGGAAATGGCGGATCCTATATAGAGGAAATTGAAAATGAAAAAGGTATTTGAAGTGACGAGATAGATTACTAAAGCTATTAAAATAAATACTGCTTCCATTATTATTGGTGTTTTGATGTTCACTTTAACTCCTCCGTGTAAATATATGTGCAATCGTAATATTTAATGTCTGCCGTCTTGGGGAGCTGATAAATAATTAAAAGTTTATTTACTAAAAGGAATTAATATTAAACTAATGTTTTCAAGAAAAAATAAATTGGTTTTCATATTGATTATCATTGGAGTTGGGCTTTTTGTCCATCTCAATGTCGTGGTGCACCAGGATGCAACGGTTGATAACGCAACGGCAGTGACGCGCGAGCTTGTAGGAAACGATTCCACAGGCTCAGTCGAGGTTATCAAAAACATAGGAAATACCTCTGGCGAAAAGATAGCATACGTTGTGGGAGTGCATCCTCTGGAAAATGATACGCACCGGACTCTGCTGAATCTGCTTCCGAAAACGGAAAACCTGAGCTACTGCTATGACATTTACGTCATCAACGTTTCCGAGGATTTCAGCGCCTACGGTCAATTATCACCTGATGACCAGCCGGGAAGGCAGGCAGGACAGGAGCTTGCATACAACTACGTTTATCCTCAGGTAGTAAACGGAAGCTATAAATTATGCGTTGACGTTCACGCCCACGGTGGAGTGTATGCTTATGATACATTCGTTTTCTGCGCGCTGGACGGAATGCCTGGCGAGTCCTACGGGCGAAACGTGTCTTCAATGACTAAAAACGTTTCCTATTACAATCCATACTTCACGACAAGCGAAACCTATCTGACAGACCCGCTGAACCAGAACGGGGTTCCGGCATTTTACTATGAGGAAAACAGCTATATAGACCAGAAAATCAAGGACCTGCATATGGCGGAGCTTATCCATGCGGTTGACAACTTGAAATTCAAATAAGGTGTTTTGATTATGGAACTTAATGAAATGAAAAGCGAAATCAAATACGTGAATCAGTCAAAGTACAGGAAGAAGGTATTTGAGGCCCTTGAGGGATATCCCAGGATGCCTTCAGAGATTGCCAAAAAGGCGGATATCGTACCGAATCACGTATCCGTAACCCTAAAGCAATTGAAAAAGCATGACCTGGTTGAATGCATGAATCCGGAAATGAGAAAAGGCCGTTTGTACCGCTTAACCGAAAAGGGCGAAAGCGTCAGGGACAATATGGAATAATCATACTTGATTTTTTCAAAAAATTGCCTCTTTTTTTATAATTCTATTGTTGAACCTCCCCTACTTTTTAGAGGTCGGGAAGGTTCAAGTATACAAAGCCAAACTTTTTTAAAAGATGATGGACATATAATATGTATAAGATGGTGAGTTTTGATGTTTACGAGTGGTTTTTTGTTGTTTCTTCAAGGATTGCGTGAAGCCTCCGGAGGCTTTCTTGACCAGTTTTTCATGCAGTGTACTGAATTTGGAAATATTCATATAATACTCTTTTTAATAGGAATTATTTACTGGGTCTATGACAAGAAATTCGGCGAATACCTCCTGGTATCCTTGGCATTTTCACGTATCTTAAACAGTTTCATCAAGCTTACATCATGCGTATATCGCCCGTGGGTGAAATATCCTAAAATTCATCCTTTCGAAGGAGCCTTAAAGGATGCGACCGGATATTCGTTGCCGAGCGGACATGCAACCTCTTCGGGAGTTTTGTTTCTTGGAATATCTCTGAAGGGAAACTTCACAAAATGGTTTAAGGTTTTATCAGTAATCTGTCTGTTTCTGATTTGTTTTTCCCGCTGCTACCTTGGAGTGCACACCTTATTGGATATAGTTGTTGGATTGATAGTTGCCCTTGTGGCACTTCTTGTTGTCGCAAAGCTGTTTGACAGATTTGGGGACAATCCAAATTTCGATTTGATTTTGCTGGTTGGGGGAATAGTATTTTCAGTTTTGCTTATAGTCTATGCCACATTCAAGTCATATCCGATGGATTATGATGCCGCAGGTAAACTGATAGTTGATCCGGTAAAAATGGCTGTTGAGGGGTATAAGGATGCCGGATTCTGTTTGGGCATACTGATTTCATGGGTTATCGAGAGGAGATTTATTAACTTTTCATGCGAAGGACCGATTGGGCGCAGAATCTTAAGGGTCGGTGGAGCTTATATCGGCTATCTGATACTTATGAAGATTTTATATCCACTGATTAAAAGCGCTTTCACACCGCAGATTTCAAACTTTTTGAATTTCTTCATGTTTCCGTTCTTCGTGATTCTACTTGTGCCGGCAGTCATTAAGTTCTTCCAGAACAGGAATGAAGATGTTTATGCTGAGTGAACTCTCCGCAATGATAATTGATTTCTCGTATGATGCTTGACTTTAGCCTTGATTAAAGGAAAGTTTGATTCATAACCATGATTTTAATTATCTGACTTTTACGTTAACTTCAATGCTTTTCTAAATTTAATCTGATTTTGGAATGTGATGTATCTGAAAAGCAATTTATTATGGAAATTGTTATTAACTTGTTAATATATACATATTCAATATGAGAGAATGGCAAGTAGGCGACCCTGCAGGGGACGGAAACGACATCGGTGTTCCGGATTTAAAATATATGCGTTATCTGGATGACGATGAAGACGATGAAGATGACGTTATAGACGATTTCAATGGTGACATGAACCGGGCAATGTGGAAACACAAAAACGAAGACTATGACGACGCATTCTATTCGTTTAAGCTGGCTTTAAAGGATTATGCGAGAATGAATCGCCGTGAAAGGTCCTGGGCGAGACATCGCTTCGATGAGTACTTTGTGGTTGATTTGTGCTGCTGGAAAGTGAACCAGCTGGACGATGACTTTGATGATGCGTTGGGAATAATCAAACGCTTCAATATGAATATTAAAGTATGTGCGGATTGCAATCGGGCATATCCTTCAGATTACGACTACTGCACAGAATGCGGAAAGGACCTTAATCAGACACCGAATAAATCCCCCGAAGAGCTTGCAGAGGAAATTCCCTCAATCCTTCGAAAATACGTTTTGGATGATGCAAAGATTGCAGAGCTGACTTCAAGATCACTTTATCTTATGAAATCAAACGACTCCAGGATTGTAGAGATTTCAGGAGGCTTTGAGGAACTCTATTTCATATTTGAAAAGGAACATAAGTACTTCAAGACGATTTACAGATGCATCTATGCGCCGTATGCAAGCGGCAGGATTTTTGACGACGTTGAAGTCACCCATGACCATGAAAAGCTTCATGCTGCAGAATCTTTCAAGAAACTGGTTAAAGACACCGAAATGAAAACCGGCTTTACATACAGGAACTCCGACGGAGGATACGACATTGCCCTTGATGACAACCGCTATGACTTTGTATTCACCGACAAGATAAGAGTTTATGTGCGTTTCGATACCGGCGACGGCGGGCTTGCGGTATATGACCTTGATGTGGATAACATGAAGCTGAGCGATGAATATGATTTGTATTGAGGAGTGTTTAAATATGAAATGTCCGTTTTGCAGGGAAAATTAGACCATTATGGCGGTGACGGTGAGTTTTATGATGGATACCATCAGATGGAACCAATTTTAAATTAAAAAAATAATGGGGATAAATATATGGGTAGAAGATGGCAGATAGGTGATCCGGTTGACTATACCAGTGACGGGTGGATGGATGCTCAAAACTGGACTGGAGACCATGTTGTTGAAGAGGAAAAGAGTGAATCAGGCAATTCCGGAAGTGATGAATATTCAAAAATGGCATGGGATTATTATAATGACTTTAAAAGTGAAGAGGCTCTTCATTATATTGATTTATCTCTGGATTTGTATGACAGAAGTTCAAGCAGCTGGAACCTGAAAGGGCTTATTTTAGAGGATTTGAATAGATATGATGAAGCACTGGGGTGTTATGATAAATCACTGCAATTGCATCCGGAGAATGCCGTTTATGACAATAAGGCAAGAACTCTTCTTAAATGGGCAAATGATCTGCTTGATGAATCAAAAAAACTGCCGAACGGATTGGATATGTTAGGAAAAGCCCTGGATAAAATCTTAAAGGCAATTAATACTCTTCCGGGCGAGAATAGTAAGGAAAATCTTGACAGGTATCTTTATAAAAGGGATGAGATTAACTATTATATCAGCTATGAAAAGGAATATCAGAAAAATCTTGAAATTTTAAAATCAAGCGATAAAAATGAATTATTTACGCTCACCGGAACGAAATTTTACGAAAACAGTAAAAAACTTAAACCAGGCATGCCGTTAAAGCTTGTTAAGGAACCCGATAATGAACATGATAATGATGCAATAGCCGTATATCTCAGTGATGAAAAAGTTGGTTATGTGGCAAACAATGACTATACGAAACATGAATTGACGTCATCAGCATCCGAACTGCAGGATAAAATTCCAAATGTTATTCAGGGTGAATATTTATTCTGTTTAAGCCGATACTCATCTATAGAATTCGATATTGTAAAAATAATCAATGATAATTAGGAGGTATCATATGAAAATTATCTCATGGAATGTCAATGGAATAAAGTCCGTATATGAAAGCGGGAACCTAAATGAACTTATCAAAAGCGAAAACCCTGATATATTATGCATTCAGGAAATTAAGACTGAAAATGTACCAAATCTTGACGGGTATGTCCTTTACAGTTATCCCGCCATTAAAAGTTCAAACTTTTATGGAACCGCCATATATAGCAAAACGGAGCCGTTATCTGTTAAAATGGGATTTGATGATGAGGAATTTGACGCTGAAGGAAGAGTTATCCGATTCGAGTTTGAAGGTTTCATCCTCTTTAATGTTTATTCGCCTTCAGGTGCAGGTTCCAAAGAGAAATTAAACCGCAAATACAGATTCTATGATGAATTCAGTGAATATTTCAGAAATTCTGAAAAGCCAGTTATTGTCTGTGGTGACTTTAACAGGATGGCAGCAGAAATTGATGCTAAAAGACCGGAACTTATGAAGAACAAGTCTGGATTCATGCCCGAAGAACAGGATTGGTTCAATGAAATCCTAAAAGAATACATTGATGCATTTCGCAAGTTCCATCCCGAAGGTGACAATTATACTTGGTGGAAGAATAAAAAGCTTAAAGCCGAGAATAGGGGCATAAGGCTTGATTACTTTCTGGTTTCAAAAGCTTTGGGAAAAAATCTCAATGACTGCTACATTATAAAGGACCAAACGGAATTTGATCATGTGCCATTGGTTTTGGACATCAGCTATTGTCGGGTATGTGGGGCTTTAAATAAAAGAGGTAATGAATTCTGTGATTACTGCGGAATCAAACTCTCAGCTGATGATTCAGAAGATCCTATTAATGAGGATAAGGTGGAAATAGATAAGGACAAGATTATCCTTTTGGATTTGAACTATACTTTAATTGCAAATTCTAAAGAGATTTGGAATTATCCTCTGGAGAAGAAAATCAAATCGCAAAGGTATGAAACGGATTTGATTGAACTGATTAAGGACAATTATGTTATTTTGATTACTGCAAGTCCATATAAGCGTTCTCATAAGATTTTAAGGGACATTGTGGAAAAGACAGGTTTTAGTGTAGATGAATCCTATTGGAACTTTGGAGCTCAGCCTCCTCAAGTTAAGAAGTATTGGATGGAAAATGAGGTTATTCCTAAGCATGGGGATGATATGAGTAAGTATTTAGCTATTGAATCCAATCCAAATACTCGAAGAATGTATAAGAAACTTGGAATTGAAGCACGGCCTAAAGGGGATTTTATTTAAGAATGGTGATATAAATGAAAGATGAAATTAAACAAGAAAGCGGAGTCGATAATTCAAGACTGGAAGAATTACTAAAAGAAATGGATGCAGGATTGGTAGAACCTGCAAAAAAAGAAGAATTCTTGAAATTATTTAAAGAATCACAGCTATTCATGCCGATTATATTAAGTGATGAATGGTTAAAAGGAATTGAAGATTCAAAACCTGGTGAAACTAGAACCGTTGGTGAAAACGCAGGATTCAGTATAAATTACCTGAAACTAGAAGGCGATAAAAGAGCGGTTCCTCTTTTTACAAGCACTGAATTAATGGAAAGCACAGGTCTTCAAAGTTCCTGTATTGCATTTTACATGGAGGATTTGGCTGATATGCTAAAGCAGACAGATAAATATTCTCTTGTTGCAATTAATCCATTAACTAATCTTGAAGCCGGAATGCCAATTGATTCATTTTTGAATTTATTTGAAAGTGCGGATGAGGAAGAGGAAGTTATTAAAAATATTTTAGCTATTTTAGAAAAACATTCCGTTGTACTTGAAGAGAATATTTCACTTGTTTTTAGAAGTGACGAAAACTTCATGAAAGAACAGGCAGTAAACGGAATATTTGTACCTCATGTTCCGTTTAGAGCCAGTACAAATCCGGATTTTCAAAAGGAATTAAAATATACTAATATTTTATTGATACCTGAAGGTAAAAGGATACTTTTTGTTGGAAGTGTTGTGGGTGAAGATTCATTTAATACTTTTATTGCACCTCTGACAGAATTTGAAATTGTTGAAGAGGTAGATGAGTTTACTACTGTCTGGAAAATTGGAGCACAGCCATTTTATGAATAAGTGATATATATGAAAATAATTACATGGAATGCCAACGGCAGGTTTTCAGAAAAGTTTCCAGCAATCCTTGAAGAGGATGCTGATATTTATGTAATTCAGGAATGCGAAAATCCATTAACGATTGATTCGGATGATTATGTGGAGTTTGCTTCGAATTATTTCTGGGTTGGTGAAAACCCGATTAAGGGTCTTGGGATATTTGCTAAAAGTGATGTAAAACTGGAATTGGTTGATTTGGACGCCAAGGGACTTAGATATTTCATTCCCGTTAACGTTAATGATGACTTTAACCTTTTAGGAGTTTGGACGAATCCGGATATGGATGGGACAAAAACGGTTCATTATCCAAAAGAGATTACAAAATACTATGAAGAACACAAAGGTTCAGAATTCTTTAATGAAGACATGATTATATGCGGTGATTTCAATTGTGATGCAAGAATAAAGGGTTTACATGCCAAAAATGTCAATGAAGTGATTGAAAAGCTTGCTGAATGCGGTCTTTCAGATTTATATCATCATATAAATAATGAAAAGGAAGGCGAGGAATCACAGGCGACATTTTACATGTACAGGCACTTGGATAAGCCGTTTCATTTAGATCATGTTTTTGCAGCAAAAGATAAGGTAAAGAGCCTGGAAATTGGTGATGCTGAAAAATGGCTTAAGTTAAGTGACCATATGCCTATTATATTTGAAATATAATGAAATATTGGTGAAATAGGGGGTTTTCGATAATATTTACATTTATAATTTCATAGGCTAACTTATGTTATTATTAATCTAAAATTGTATATGGATTAGTTTTAGGATTAAAATACTTCTTATCCACATTTATTTCGATATTTTTTTTATAATTTAAATTTAATTCATCACAACATTCAAAAATGAAATTTGAGATTTGTTGTTTATAATTAATTTTTCCTAAATTTTCAAATAATGCCTTATCTTCATTAGACACTAATTGTAAATCATGTTTGTTTATTGTTAGCGCAAGTCCAGATTTTTCTAATTGAATATCATATGATTTATTGAATAAATTGTCATAATCAAATATGTAGTGGCTTTCTGAATTTAAAAAAATTTCTTGATAATGTAATTCAGTATTATGTTCTATTTTTGCTACCATTAATTTTAATTTTAGATATTCTTCATAACAACTTTCTTCATCAAATTTGCCATTAATATAAAATAAATCAAGCACTCTCTGAATATTATCTAAAATATTGTTTCTAATTAGTTCCTTGTAATCTTTATTTGTGAATGGATGGATTAATTTGGATTCACCAGCAATGTCTTCTTCAATCATTTTAACGTATTTATTTTTTAACTTATAGTTAAATAATTCTCGTTCATAACTCTCTTTTTCTTTATCAGAGAGAATTACATAACGATTATAAAATCTCATAAATAATTTTTCAAAGAAAATCATGTATCTTACAATTTTTTTATTATAAAAATTTGAAATACAATATCCAATCCATTTTTCTAAGTTTTTTTCAATAGATAATCCATCACTTGTTGTTATATGATTAAATGATTTATTATCATATAATTTTATCAAAAATAATAATACATTAGAGTAATAGGGATATAAAACTGGAAAAATGTTATTTTTAAATAATAATTCATCTAAAAAGAACTGTATTTCATCATCTGTTAAATTATTAAAGGAATCAATAATTTTTGAAAACCTTTTTTCTATATCTTCCATTCTTAAAATTGGATAGTAAAAATAATTATGAATCAGTGATTTATATGCCTTATTTTTAATAGATTCCACAATAAACATTTTGTCTTCGAAATTTTTTTCAGAATATTTTAAAATTTCAATTTCATAAAGTTTAGCTTCACATGTATCTTTTTCCATTTGATAAAGTGAGATTTCTCTTTTTTTACAGATATCAAAGATTTTTCGTTTATTTTCACTGTCTATTCTTTTACCTAAATATATGGCAGAAGGTTTTGGTAATTTAAGAAAATAGTTTTCACCAATCTTTAATGCACTTCTTAAAAAAATTTCATGATTGAATAATATTCTCCACTCTTTTTCATAACTCCAATCAGTTTCCTTTTTTAAATATGGATCAAATGCAAGTTTAAACATATGTTCTTTAAAATTAGACAATTCTTCAGTGTAATCATATCCATCTTCATATTTAATTGGATAACAGATATGCATTAAATTTTCATGATCTTTAATATTATATTTTATGCAAATTCCTTTGTTATAATCAGTATAATGAGCCCACATTAATTTTATATCATGATTTTCAGAAAAACAAGTTAAATAAGTGTTTTCTTTACTTGCATCATTTCTCTTTTTGTAAGTATCATCAGATATGTCTAAAAAGAAATTAGATAGATTATCATTAAATTCATTAAATGAAATTTCTGGATTAATAGTAGAATCTGTTTCATAAATTAACTTCATTGTCTCTAAATAAGGATTTTCAGAGTTTTTTATTTGTTCCTTTTGATCATGGTTAAATTTAGTTATTGTCATAAAATAAGGTAAAACATAAGATTTGAATCTATTATAAAGTAGTTCTTTGTTATCATAAAAAATTTCACCCTCATACAAATCATTTAAATTATTAGCATTGGATAAAAATATCAAATCATTTTCCAATAAATCAAAAGTATGTCCCAGTTCATCAATGGACTTATATTTATAAAGAAATTCAGGCATTTTTTGATTTTTTAATTCATATGCTTCTTTAATTTTTTTACCACCTTTAGAATATAATAATTCAAAAAAATTATCTAACCACATATTAACCCACATTAACAATTATGAATAAAAACTTACAAATTAAGAAAACTTATTTTTTCCTTTAAATAATAAATAATTATATTATCTATATTATTACTTAATAATAAAAATAATGATATACAAAAACTATCATAAAATCGAATAGTGACTTTAAAAGGAAATGAAAAATGAATTATGAATTTTTAAAATACTACTTTAAAAAAGAATTGTATGTAGAAAATCCTCCATTAAATATGAAAAATTTCATTGAATTCTGCGATAAAAGAGGGATTAAATTAACACAAGATAAATTAGAAAAATTTGAGAAAAATGGTTGGTTTTATCCAATTTTTAGAGTTAAAGATTTCAAAAACAAACCTCGAAATATTTTCATATCTCTAGATTTCCACCCCGAACATCACAATGATTTTAATAAGCTACTTAATGAAGGATATATTTTTTTACCTCAAGAAAAAGATTTTATGGAATTTTCTAAGTTTTTTGATAAAAAAGCAAGGAAAAGAAAATTTGAATCCTTTTATTCAACTTTTCAAATATGCCATGTAATTGAATTATTAAAATATGATTCTAAAAATAAAAATAATATCTTTTTTGACTCTTATCAAATTTATATCGAAAAATTCATCAACTTATTAATTACTACTCAAATTTACTCCCCCTACGGTAAATCAAATGGCATATATTTTTATCCAAACTATGGAAATACCTATCATGAAAAAATAAAAAAATATAATTTAAACGAAGCATTAGATGTTATTGGCGCTAAAGAAGATGATTTATACAATACTTACTTTGAAATCTGCAATAAATTAGAATACATGTTAGGAAGCCGTTTTGCAATACAATTATGGAAAAATATTGCGTGGGATAAAAAAGATGATTGTAAAGGACCAACAAGATTAGGAATTGAATACTTACAATGGGGAGAAATGCTTAAAGAATGCATCCAGCATCATTTAGGAAGAGAAATTTTTGATGTGGATGAAATAGACATGTCCCCTGAGGATATAAAAAATAATATTCCCTCAAAAGAAACTGGAAGAAGCATCAGAGGATGTAGAAATGAAGATTTTACCAATGAAATCACTGGAGAATATGAATTCAACAACCATCAAAAAAGATTATTTTATCTTGCAAATTATCTCGATCTTAATTATCATCCGAAAGTTGTTGTTTTTGTTGAAGGAAAAACCGAAGAGATAATGCTTCCCATGTTCTTAAAATTTTATGCAATCTCATGTGATAATTTAGGAATTGAAATTATTAATATTGGAGGTGTTTCTAACTTTTATGGAAAAAATATTCGAATTAAAGATGAAAACACCAGAAAATATATGGATAATATTGTAACTAGTTATAAACATTTGATTAATTATAATTTGCATAAATGGCAAGCTTTACCCTATTTTCTAGGAGATGCAGAAAATAAACTTACGGAACGTGTACTTGAGGGGAGAGTTTTTGATTTAAAAGAATTATTTGAAAAATTTGATGGAAGAAACATTAAAGAAATTGAAAAAAAACATCTAGAATCAGGTAAAGAGAAATATGAAAAAATGATTAAGGAATGGTCACATGTTTGGGAATATGATTTTGAATTAGACAATTATACTCCCGAAGAATTGCAAAAAGCCATAAATGAAGTATGTGAAACTAATTTTAGCTTAGAAGAAATTAAAAATATTTATAAACACCCCCAAAATGGTGAAAAGAAAGGACTTAAAAGTTTAGGAGATATTGTTGAAAATAACAAAATACAAATTAACAAAAAAGCTTTTAAAAACCTCATCAAGTATTATAAAGAAACTAAGGATGGGAGCATTTTTGATAAAGATATTTTTAAGGTATTGGATAAAATAATTGGTATGACAATCTTTAATCCACCTCCAATTAATACAAAACACTCCATGAGTAATGTAAGTGAATTGGGAGTATATCTTATGAATGGTAAAGATATTTATAAACGAGATAAATATGAATTATAACATTTTACTATTGGGGTTATTTTTAAAATCGCTTTGATGAAGATAGCCTTGGTTATGTTAGGTCAGATGAAAGTACGACAACATTTTAAAAGCTAAAATTTTAAAAGACATCAAAACAAATTGATAATAAAGGAAGTGAACACTATTTTAAAAAAAAATCTTAATTTACAGTTAGATCAAATCTATTCAATCATACATGAAAGGGAAAAACATATCCCTAAAGAATTATATCAATACCGTTCCATCTATGAAAATGAAAACATCAAATGCAATAAACATGTTGATGCCTTAAAAAATGAAAAAATTTATTTGAGTAACCCTTATAACTTTAACGACCCTTATGATTCTGCTTTTAGCATAGATATTGAAAAATTCAAAGAGGACACCAAAAAAAGTTTAGAACAAAAAATTATTGAACTATACACAGACACCCTAATTAGAAAAGCTGGTATCGACCCAAATATAGTGTCCAATAAAGAAATAATGTATAAAGACATAAATATTGATATGGGTATAATGGATGGCTTTTTAGATGAAAATCAACAATTTTTCTATGATTATTATGTTAAAAATAGAATAAAATTTAAAGTCAGTTGTTTAAGTGAAATTCATGATTCAATTTTAATGTGGTCTCATTATGCAAATCAGCATCAAGGGTTCTGTATTGGATATGACACATCTGAAATTGAAGAAAAAATCAAAAAACAGTTATTTCCTGTTTTCTATCATGAAACATTTTTCCCACTTATAAAGGTTGACAAAACTGATAAAAAATTAAATTTGCTGATTAAATATAAAGACTGGAGATATGAAAGAGAATGGAGATTAATATCTGATGAGAAGTTTTTACCTTTAAAACCTTCTAAAATATATTTAGGTGTTAAATTTAATGAGGAATATCTTGATTATTTCAAAGATATTGCTTGTGAAAAAAATTGTAAGTTATATAGAATGGAGATGAATTATTCAGAATATGCATTAAAAGCTAAAGAAATCAATTTATAGGAGGAGATGTATAAATCTACAGTAACTTATGATGAAATGAAAAGATTAGAATACAATCTTGAAAATGGCCAATGATGGTAAATAAAATTAAATTGATTGATACTAATAAGGAGAGTTATATCGGAAATATGGTAACCACACAACTATGGAAAGAAACAATTGCAAGACAACTATGAGTTTTTTTTTGAAGATATTTCTAATTTCCATAGATATTATTCTTATTTTTTAACAAATGATTTAATTTCTGATTTCAATGAAATTCTAAAAATTTATAATGGAACTAATAATAGATTAGGCCTCATGTTAAATATTAAGGCCACATTTAAAATGGAAGATATAATAAAAATATTTAAACTAGAAAAATTAATTGAATCTTCATTTAAAATAAAAAATGAAATATTAATTTTATGATGAATATTCATTTAACATTGTTTCAACCAGCAATATTTCATGTTTTATTTTTATTTTCAATATTAAATATTTTCTCTAAGTAATTTTATAATGAATTTATCTAAAGTAATGTTCTAAAAATATTCTTCTCTTTAAAAAGTATATGTTTATCTTTGAAAAAATTATTATAAATGCCTAAAATAACTTCTTTATTTTTAAATAACCTTATTTTTATCATTTTAATTATTAAACAAGTCATAGTCAAATGGTAAATTTTTCAATGATAAGTAAATGCCTTTTAATAAATATTTCATAGAATAAATAAATGTAATAAAAAAAGACACAATCATTAATACACAACAATTTGCAATTGTGAAATATTCTCTGTTAAATATATTTATATTGTCTAATGAGGATAAATCCACTGAATTCAAAATGTAAGATAAGATAAACAAACTTGATAAAAAGAACAGGCAGAAGATTGTGGATATGAAATAATATTCGCCAGATTTTAGCATGTTGTTTTTAATTTCTTTTTCCTGTTCGTTAGTTGAGTTTAATGCCATTGCATATGTAAATGATAAAACAGATAATGTTGCACATAATAATGCGAAAGTTAATGCAAACATAGAATAATCGTATTTTGATAAATTAGCAATAATTTTGATAATATCTTCAAAAATGAAATTAAATATAATTGGTATAATCCCAAGAAGAGGCAGTAATGTTTTCATGTTAAAGAAGTTTTCTGCTCTTTTCCGATCATCAGCTTCATATAAAAAAGTATAACCTAAGTAAACGGACATGAAAAAACCATATAATAATGTAGAAATAAATTGAATCATACTTATACTGTAGTTTCTATGAATTAAAACCCCAAAACTAAATGAAACAATTATTATTAGAAAAAATCTTATTAATATTATAAATTTTGAAGTCATATATTTTAAATCAATTTTTGATTTTTTCCTTTGTTTTTCTTCAATATTTAAGTTGTTGTCATTATCAATTCTCTTTAAATCTCGAGTTTCTAAAGAATAAATAATTCGATTATATATTGCTGGAATGAATAATACTATTAATATGCCATAATCAAAATTTGGCAATTTAAAATAATATTTTGTGCATATTCCTAAAATCATGAAAAAATATACAAAGATTAAGAATACAAAAAGGTTATCAAAAACTAAATTTATAATTTTTTTGAAGTATTTTAACATTAATATTCTCCTTTTTGATAATCATAATAATACTTATCTTTTAAAATTTTCTTAAATTCATTAGATTTCACATAAGATTTCTTTTCAAGGTTCCACTCAATATCCTGTGTTGTTTTGTATTTGCAATTGCTACAAAATTCATTATTGAAACTAGCAAAAGCTTTATCTAAATTACAATTTGATTTTATTTTTCCATATTTACAATATAATATTTTTAGTCCTTCAGAATATAATCTTAACTTAGATGGAATCTCATTAGGAACATAACATAATTCTAAATGTATGCAGTTGTCCAATATTCTTTTTGGATTAAGGTCTTTGATTGCTTGTTTTAAATTAATAGTTTCATCATTATTGTTCTTCAAATCAATTCCTTCAATTAATAATAATTTTTCATATAATTCAAGTAAATCATTGTAGGTTATATCCGAAAAATCTTTATTTGGCACTGGCTTGGATATTTGTTCTTTTAAACTTTTTATTAAGTTAATATGGTACTTTACATCATATTGTTTGGCTAATTCTTCATATTCTTCCAGTAATTTTGTAGGATAACAATCTTGTTTAAGGTAATGATAAAGTATTTTGTATTTATAAAATTCGTATTTATAATGAGAAAAATCTGTTGAAACATCTATAATCTTAGAAAATATGACTATTAATTGTTCAATTCTGTTCAACATTAAATTTAAAACATATTTTGTTGTAAAATCATAAGTTATATAAACATGATTAATTAACACACCAAGCAACATCCTCATTAATTCAAGAAACATATATAATTCTTTATTATCCATAATTTTTATTAGATATAATATAAAATTTCCATAAAGTGTGTAAAGTTGGTTATTTTCAATATATATCTTTTTTTTCAAGTATTCCTTAATTTTATTAGAAGAGTTGTTATTTTCGGATATTTTCTGTATTAATAAGTTTTTTTGCAATTCATTTTGCAAAATTAAAGATTGGCTTTCTAGTTTTAGACCGTTAAAATAGTATTCAAAATATGTAATATTATTTTCTATGGATAATTCTAATCCTTCATTGATAAAATGGAATAATTGTTTTTTATTTTCCAAATCACAAAATGAAATTAATGCAGCAATAGAATTTAAATGATGAATTATATTGTCTTTATCATCTTTTGTTTTATTATAAATAGATTGAAAAGATTTTTTAGCATTAATAGAATCATTTTGATTATGTATAAATTCAAAACCAACCCTTGTTTGAGCACTATATATTTCAGAATATTTATTTTTCAAATCTTCAGATTTTTTTATAGGGTCATTTGTTATATTATTAACTTTCCACATAAGTTCTTGAGTTGGAATACCATTTATTAATAAATTACAATATGATGAACCTTCTTCAGCAACTTGCTCTATAATTTTAGAGTTTGAAAAGGTGTTTTTAATTGGTATGTCTACTGTAACAGTTTCTTGTGATTTCCAATTTGGTCTTTTAATGTTTAATTCTTCATTGATATATTTTTGAATAAATAAACAAGAATATTCTTCATTAATAACGTCCACAACTACTAAAAACACTGGTTTGTCCACTTTGTTATAGTAATATTTCAAGTAATCTGTTCTTATTTGGAACTTAACATGATTTCCATGTTTTTTATATTTTTCTGTACCTTTTAGTTGAATTATAAATGAAATATTTGTGGCCTCATCAGTATCCCTATCAAAAACTTGTACGAAATAATCAATACCATAATCTTCGCTAAGTTCTGAAAGAGACCAATTTTTAGGACTTATTTTCATGAGAATAGATTTTGCAGTTGCATCAATTCTATGTTGTTTTGTTCTTTTCAATATTTCACCTTTTCTTGGATTTTAATTTAATTTCCTTACTTTTAACATAGCTATAATATTGGAAACCAGAATATGATTTATAAGAAAAATGCACAAATATTTTTAAATTATTTGGTACTTTTAATTTCTTATTAGGTTCTTGAAATTCATAATATTCGTCTTCAAATGGATAATCAACAAAATCATTTTCTTTAACTTCATCATCTAATGGAATATAACAGTCTAACGGAAGATGTATTTCTTCTTTAGGGTTAATAGATTCAATAGGAATTTTTTTTAAAATTAAATATTTGGTGGGATTTGCTTCTCCCCAGTAATGTTCAATATCTTGTGCAAATGCTTCAATCTTAATACATATGTCCGTTATTGGATATTTTCTATTATTTTCAATAGATAAATCCAAATTAACACAATTTCCTTTAATTCCAGTATTGTCGCAAGTAAAATCAAATTTTAGATTGTAAGGGTCATAAGTGTATGGAATTAACCACATGAATTTATTTGCATTTAATTTTAATATTGGATCAGCAATATCGAAATTAGATTTGTAAAAACAGTCGTGGCACAGTATTATTCTATCTTCGCAAAAAAATATTGGTTTATTTTCGTTAAATTTACCTAATGCATGTTCACATATTTTTCCATGTGTTAACAACCATTTATTATTTTCATAGAACTTATCATGAATATCTCCTCCACCAGCACCACTAACTCCAACATTAAGTCTAATTAATTTATTATTTTTACATTTAAAGAATACAATACCTTTGTTAACATATTTATAACAACAATCCATACAATAATATTTTTCATTTTTCTCGCTAAATGCAAAATACTTTTTAAGAGTTTTACCACAGTCAGAACATTTCATAATAAACACACCATAAGGAAATAGAATATTAAAAAGACTAAAAAAGAAATTACTGAAATTTTTAAGTTTACGACTAGTTGGTTATTCAAATCATGATTTGTTTTAATTGAAGTAATATACTGGTCCTCCAGTAATTCTTCAAGTTCATCGTTTTTGCTGTCGAGATCTTCTACAGATTCATCAAAATTATCAAAATCAAAAGGATGTGTGTAATTTTTAGGAAGAAATATGAATGCACAAAAACCAAGTGATAATAAAAAAGACAATATCAAACCAGATAAAATAAAACCTCCAACATAAGAAAAGTATTTGTCAATTGGGTTGAAGAGATTAAAATTAGTACAAATTATGGTAACTACAATTGAGATAACACCCAGAAAATAGGATGCTTTACTTTGCAGACTATCTTTTCTATAATTTTCTCTATTAAAGATAGCTCGTAATTCTTCAAGTTTTAAATTGTCTTTAGCCATAGAATATCTAATGATAATTATATTCATGTTAATATAAATTCTTTTTGTGTTCAAATTTTATGGCAATGAGGCAATTTAAAATTAGCATAATCTTTTTTGTTTTCATTTTTTATTTTCTAAAGGGGGTCCGACAAAAGTAGATTTTTAATTTAATTTTTTTTATAACTTTGTTATCTTTTTCTTCTTTTCTCAATTTACAAATGAAATTTTACTCCACATATTTATTTTAGTTTTATTATTACTTTATTTTTATTATGAGTTATTTATTATTCTCTATAGATAATATAAATTGATTTAATGATAGAAATATTTATGTGCAATGTTGTATATAGTTTATATTCGGCATTAATTGTTTTGGATTGTTTGTTTATAGTTATGAAATATATTGACAAGAATCATAGTAAATTGGAGATTATGGGCAATAATCTTAATGTTCCGAATGATTATATCTCTCGTTTTGTTGTGGAATTTATCGAAGAATGTTATCCAAAATTGGATATTGAAGTAAATAAAAAAAGAATTGCAGGCCTTCATATAACTTATGTTCCATGTTAAAATTGATTGTTTATGCTAAATTAGAGCATATAGAAAGTGCTAGGATTATTGTAGACATGACGAAGTATTATGGCATCTATAAGTTCGTTTGTGATGGCATAATACCGTCAGAAATGACAATACATATAGAAACACAATTCATATTAATTGGACAAGATAAAATACCAATGAATAATATAAAAGCACGCATGATGAAAGGAAAGAAAGAAAACTCCATAGTTGCCCATAATATCCAATCTGCAGTCGATTACGATACAAAACTAATCTGCGGAATAAACGTCACACAAAGCCCTACAGACCATTATGAACTACTAGAAATCTCAGAAAAAGCATAAAAAACATAAGAAAAACACCAAAACACATGAGTGCAGATACAATATACTTAACCAAATAAGCCCCCATGCTTCACTAACAACAATATCAACGAATCAATACCAACAAGAAAACAAAGTAAAGCAAAAATAAGAAAATTAAACCTAAAACCATTACATAAAGACCATTTCACATACATAGAAGAAATAGATGCCTTCTATTGTCTGGGAGGATAATTTATGTACTTCTTTAGAGAATACGCCAAACCAAACAAAGATCCAAGCAAACTCGACAAAATAACAAGAATATACAACAATTACTCTGCCTGCAAAAGCTGAGTTCAAAAAACAACTGTTTTACAGATAAACAAACACGCAGAACAATCATAGAAAACTGCGAAAGAATACAAAGAGCAATGCACCACAAAATGGAAAAAGAAGAATATAAAGAAGAATTCGGCAAAAAACCATGCATAGAAGAATCATTTGGAATATTCAAAGAATAATTCCACATAGACAAGAAATAGTCATCGAAGTAGTGAAAACCGAAGAAAGACTAAACCTAGACGCACTAGCATACAATATAAAAAGACTACAATCTAAAACAAAAAAAAATAACAACAAAGATGATATAATTGATTTCTGCGAAAGCATAGTAACAAAAAACCAATTAGAACTCAATGTAACAATAACATACCGTCCTGTCAAAAGATCACTTTTGACTGACACCCAACATGAAAAATAAAAATTATTTATCTTATAAAAATAATATATAAATAATTAAACTATAATCAAGGGTAAAATATTTATTTTGAATAGAGAATATAGTTAATGATAGGATTTCAAATCATTTTGTTTTAATGAACTATTCAATTGCCAAATTTAGTTTTGCGGTGGTGAGGAATCTATTATGAGTATATTAGATTTGTTTTGAGATTAATCTCGGGTAAATTTGTCAAATAATTAATATTTTTATTTTAAAGGCCTATTAATATTTCATTTGGATGTGGGTAAATATGAAATGTATATTTTGTAAAACTGAGATTGTAAAAGCTAATTTCTCTAGAGAACATATTGTTCCTAAGTTTTTAGGTGGGGAAAAAGTAATTCATAACATCTGTAAGGATTGTAATAGTAAGTTTGGTGGTGATTTCGAAAAAAAATTAGGTGAAAATGATGTTTTTAATTTTGTTCGTGCATTTTATAGATTGAAATCTCGTAATTCTAATAAATATATAACTCCAACTATTAAATTTAAACAAGATACTACTTCCATAGGTGCAAATGAAGATGGATATTTATTGATGTACACCAAACCAAACTTTGATTATAGTGACACTACAATTGAAGTTGATCAAAAAGAATCTCAAGAACTCGTAGAAAATATGATTAAGGGAAAGATAAACTCTCTTAAATCGGATGATAATCAAGAATATGAAATAATTAAAAATATTAAAAAACTTGAAATCGGGGAACCAGAAGATTTTGTTTTAGATGTTGATATTCGAATTATTGGTGAATTATTTATAAAAATAGCCTATGAATTTGCATGTATTTGTTTAGATTTTCAATACTTTGATGATGAAATGGCATATTTTTTAAAGCATATGATAATTAGTGATGAATATGATGTATTCTCTAAAAATATTAATATTAAATTTAGTTATAATAAACAAAAACTAGATTTCTGTGTGAGAAGGGTTTGTGAAGTAGCTCATGATAATACTATGAATTATCATTATGGTTCATCATTAGTGAACTGCTCAAATGGAAATTATATTCATAAAATTTCATTAATAAAGAGTCATGATAAATTTTTTGTATTAATTGTTTTATTTGATATTTTTAAATGTCGAATATGTGTAAGTAATGATGCAAATAACTGGGATTATGAAGATGGGTTAATATCAAAATTAATTACTGGTAGATGTGATGGGAAGTTAATTAATAAAACGAATAGTCCATTTGCTGACATATTATTAAGATTAAGAAATACTAATTTGGGTAAATAGTTTTTGTTCATCGATGAATAGTTCAACATATATGAACATATTATAAACATTGGATTTTTAAAATCCTTTTTTGGAATATTTAAATTCTAAAATTTGATAAATTGAATAAATTCAATGATTACTGCCCAATCATATTTAATCATGTTATATGAATCTATTTTAAACTAATACTCATTATTTAATTTTTAAATTTATTATAATTTAAAATTCATTTTAATTATTTTTTATCTTAAAACTTAATCTGTTATTATTATACAAAAATATATTTTAAATTATATTCCTATTTGCAAATGAGGTAATAATAATGAAACTAATTCTAGATACTGAAAATTTAAATCCAGCAACAATAACAATTAAAGGAAAAGAAATAACATTACTATTAATCGAATATAGTATCTTAATTGACTCATCTCAAATAGCTAAAATATTTGGTAAAAAAAGAAAAGAGTGTAGCTACTAAAGTACAGAAATCTAAATTAGAGGAATACGAAACGGAGAATATTAAACTATTGAAAAATTATTGTTTGATGAATCCCAATTCAATTAAACCCAGACCATTTTATGATTTAAGGCAAATGTTGGAAGAACCAGAATATTATTATTTCAAATAGATATGAAATAAATCTTATTGATATTATTATTAGAGTCACTATTGAAAAACATAGAGAAGGGATTCATAACAAATATAATTAATTTATAAGTATTTTTTATTGAAAAAAATAAGAAAATAAGAAAATCTGATTTTTAAATAATATTTTCTTTTATTTAATATTAAATATTATATTTTAATAAAATTAGAATTAATTTTATATCCTAATTTTTGAACTTCAATTGCGATTTCTTTTTTCATATTTTCAAAATCATTTTCATTTTTGGTATTAATATTAAAAACTAAATCAAAAGTTTTTCCAATATTTCCTTCTATTAATTGGTTAAGTGAATTTGAATCAACTTCAATTTTAGGATTATATTTTTTGAAAATTGCAATTAACCTTTCAGGATTTTCTTTTAGGTTATCAGTATTTTTAAATCGAATATATGTTGTATTATTTCTCATTTGTGGTTTTTGCCCATTCAATTATTATCACCTCCTATGGATATAGTATTTAATTTATTTTTTGAAATATAAAAAATCTGTGTTAGAGCATTTGAAAAGTATTTTTTTTCCTTTTAAACATGTTTGTGAATGATAGTTATTTCACTGAAAAATTGCAACAAATATAATAGCTAAATATATAAAAAATATAATAAACAAGGGTGTCCGCCAAAATTAGTTTTTGGCAGACTTATTGATTTTTTTAAAATACTGTCACATCGAGTTTTAATTGGTGTATTACTGATTCTCTTTCACAAAAATCTTCCAAATCTTCTGTTGAATTCTTTATTTCTTGAGTTATGTTGTATAATCTGATTAGATTGTATGCTAATGCGTCTAAATATAGTCTTTCCTCCGTTCGTATCATTCCGATGACTACTTCTTTTTCTATTTGGAATTGTTCTTTTAATATTCCAAATGGTCCTTCAACACTTGATCTTTTTGCGTATTCGTCTTTATATTCTTGTTTTTCCATTTTACGGTTCATTGCTTTTTGCATTTCTGAGCCGTATTCTGTGATGGTTCTGTGTGTTTGTGATGTTGAACAGCATTTGTTTCGTGATTTGCAGTTTTTACAAGCTTCGTAGTTATTGTAAAGTCTTTTTATTTTGTCGGGTTTTTCAGGATCTTTGTGTGGTTCATTGTATTGTCCGAAAAAGTGTAAAATATTGTCCTTCTGGGCATTTAAATGCATCTAACTCGTAATCATAATCGAAATTGTCCTTGTGGTATTTATTTGGATTTAATTTTCCTATTTTTTCTTTTGTTTGTTTTCTAGTTGGTATTAATCCGTCAATTTTTTTATCTGCCAAATAAGATAAACTTATTTGGTTTAAGTATATTGTATCTGCGCTTATGTATTTTGGGGTTGTTTTTATGTTTTTTATTGCTCTTTCTGCGATTGGTGGTAGTTCATAATGGTCTGTAGGGTTTTGTGTGACGTTTATTGCGCAGATTAATTTGGTTTCGTAATCGACTGCAGATTGGATATTGTAGGCAACCATGAAGTTTCCTTTCTTTCCTTTCATGAATCTTGCTTCTATGTCGTTTACCGGTATTTATCTTGTCCTGTGAATGTAAATTGGGTTTCAATGTCATATAATAGTTCTATTTTATCTTCAACATCAATGTCTTTGTTTTCCAATATTTTTTTAGCAGGATTATGCAATTTATCAAGCTTTTCCTGACTAATTTGGAGTCCGTTGAAGTAATCGAGTAATATTTGTGTTTCTTTTTTGCTGATGACATTGTTGTTGGAATTGTATGCTTTTTTAATAGTTACATTCGATTGCAACGTGATTAAAATCAGTTAATTCTAAATCTGAAGCTTTTTTTTAAAGTCATTTGAACCAATACTTCAAAGTAATGTCGGTATTCTCTTCTGTACCTTTGGACTGAGCGTTCTGATGGTTGTACTTCATCAGAAACAAACCTATAAACCTCATGATACCTTGCCATGTTGCAATGTACTTGGCACTTTCCACATGTTCTATTTTAACATAAACAAGCAATTTTAACATAGAATCTATAGGTAAGGACTCTCGTCCTTTCTTATTTTTAGGTTCTTCGAAGTTTAACATCGGATAAACCTCTTTAATAAAACCAACAACAAAACGAGAGATATAATCTTTCGGAATGTTGCTACCTAATGTCACAATGCCCAATTTTGTTTGATTCTTATCAATTTTTCTTTGAACCATAAAATACAACTCCAAATTAACTAATACTTAATATTAAGTATATAAAACAAAGTATATAAACTTTACCATTATTAAATTACTTAGAATTTAATTTGGAAAATTAAATATTAAAATAATTAAAATTTAGAAGTGTTAATGAGGATACACCTAAATCACAGTAGATTTAGAGTGAATTGATGAAAAGTAAGAAAAAATAAGTCAAAAATTTTTCGACAAAAAAATCAAAAAATTAGATTTGGCGAACACCCCCTACTTGTTATTATACGAACTTTTCTATTTTCATTACGTTACAGGAATTGTTTCGAATGTTATTGGATAACTTAATTATGGTTAATTATTAAATCTATTATTATGAGAAAACACCCTTATGATAAATTAAAAGATCATGGTAATCCTAAAAAAGGTATTCTAAAATCTCCAATTAACCAAATGGGTAATATTACTTATTATAGTTGGATGAAAGAATGCTTTCCAGATTTTATTTGGATTGCTTTGATAGTTGATTATTATGGTCGTAGACCTGCTTTTGCAATATTGTCATTTATTTTCAATGACATCAAGAAATTGTCCTTTGAATTTGAATCATTACAATTATCATATATTTTTTCTTTAGAGAATGAAAAACAAGAAGAGTTTTACGAAATTCTATTAAAACATATTAATATTGAAATATTGAATCCTTTAACTATTGTTTTTAATAGTGAGGATAAGGAGTTGTTTTTTAAATATTTCTTTAAAGAGGGGATGTCTGTTGAAGAAAAACTAAAGATATTAGAAAGTGTCACAGATAATTATGGACATAATAAATCTGATGGTTCAACAGATGTCCAATATGTGATTTTGACTTTTTACATGACTATTAGACAAATTATTCATTTTACAAAAGATGTTAAAATTGCTTTTGATGCATTATATTACTATCAAAAAACAAATCATGAAGAATGGGAAATGAGAACTTATCGACCAACTGTTAGGAGTATGTTTGGTTCGTTACAATACCTGATTTATAAACATGATTCAGTATTTATAAAATTATTTTGGAAGGAATTATTGGAAGTTGGTGATTGTAAATTGAAATATGGAAGATATGAAAATGAATATTTAATGGATGAAAATTTTATTGAAGATATTAAAGTTGAATTTCAGAAATTGATTATAGACAATATGCATAGTGAACTAGAAGATTCAAAATTTAATGTAATAATCGGATCCTCAGTTTATGCATTGAAAATTTTAAATGAATTAGTTGAATGTAATCTTAGAAACAAAGTCATGGGTCGATTGAGTTTAAGAATAATAATTGAAATTTATATAATGTTAAAGTTTATTAATAATGAAGAAGATGAAAAACCCGGTCTATGGGAAGAATATCAGGAGTATGGTATTGGAAAATATAAACTTATTTTAATTAAAGCTCGTGAAATTGATGAATTTGAAAATTCACATTTAAATCCAACATTACTTGATTTTTTAGTCAATGAACAAATTGATGAAATGTTTCAAAATGTAGATTTTAGAAATTTTGAAAACAAAACTAATATTAGAGATAAAGCAATTAAAGTTAATGAGAAGGAGCTATTTGATGTTTATTATGATTATGAATCCAGTTATGCTCATGGTTTATGGGGTGCTGTTCGTGAAAGTTCAATGTTAAAATGTGAAAATCCTTTGCATTTGGGTCATAATGTTCCTGATGTTCATTTAAATAAGAATTTAGCTGATGTCCTGCCAGATGCGATAATGGTATTTAAAAAATTATTAAGTTTCATTAATGAAAATTACCCATTATCTGAAGAATTTCTATCAAAATATGAGGTAAAAAATGAGTAAAAAGATAACCTATTTAAATGATATTCAAAAGGATTATTTTAATTTATTAAACTCAAAACGAGATATTATATTCTGTGATAACCTAAGTTTAATTGAAATTTCAAAAATTGTTGAAGAAGTTGATATTTTTTGGAGAAAAAATAGGGATAAATTTTTATTTGATTTAGATTATTTTAGTGATAAAGAAACATTATTTTTAGCAGGATCAATGTATTTAGAATTTGAAGATAACAAGCATTATTATTTCAAAACTTTTGGTCAAGAACATATTGTTAATGAACCTATTCTAAAATTCAAAGACCTCTTAAATAACACTATGCAAGATTCTTTTGATATACTTTCAATATTTAAAAGATCATTTACTAATACTTTAAAACTATTAGAAAGTTATAATTCTTATTTTTATATTCTCCCTTTAGATTATATTATTTCAGTATATCATGAAGATTTAATTAAATCACAAAATAAGATTTTTTATAAATTACTTTCATCAATATTTGAAACAGAGATTTCATCACCTAATTCTTTCAGCAATAAATTTAATTCAATTGAAGAAATTGAAAATATATTAATTGAGAAAAACATAGATTTATTTGAATTTGAAAAAGAAGATAATAATTTATCTCTTAAAGAAAAATTAGATAAATATGAAAATAGAATTCCAATTAGTTTTGATAATAATTATATGATGAAGTTTTTATGTTTGTTATACAATTATTGGAATCAAATAATCCATATTTTTATAACATTTTTAGAATTAGGTTTTATTCCTTATTTTAGTTTTAAAGAGGCATTTCTTAGTTTTCCAACATTATTTTTATCATTATATCTAGAAGATGATGCAAATTTAATATTAAATAAAATAATCATGTTTTATACATTTAATATTTCTATTGATGAAAATGAATTTAATGAACTTAATTTTGAAGAGTATGTTAATTTAGTTAAAAAGGAGGATTTTCAAGAAAAATTAATTGATAATGCTGATGAACTTTTTTCAAAAGGATTAAATTTAGCGATTAAACATATTTCTATGGAATTCAATGACTTAATAGAAAAAATTTAAATTAAGTTATTATTTTTAGTCATTTATAAAATCGAATTTATATTGTTGAAAAGGATAGAACAGAGTTTACGAAAAAATGGGCTATGGAATTCTTGGAGAAAATTACTGCATATCCAAATCAGGCCATTCATGATGACTGTGTAGTGATATTTACTTGAGGATATTAAAAAATAGCTAGTGAAAATCCAAACTAAAAGAGTTGATCTTGATAAATGGTATTCTACATAATGTATTTTTAGGAGCTCTAATCATATTTCAAGGATTTACTCAAAAACACCCATATCTGAAAACTAAAAAATTCAGATCCCCTAAATATATTTAATATGAAAATAAAAATATTATTTATAATATAAAGGTGTTGAAATGGCATTATTTAGAAAAAAAACTCCTGAAGAAAAAAAATTAAAAGAGTTAACTGGCGGTTCTAATTTTTCTCCAGAATTCACTATGTTACTTGGAGAAAATAATTTAGTATTGATTAACCCATCAAAAGATACTTTTGCTGCAGGATATAATATTCGAGAATTATTAAAAAGAAAAATTAAAAATAAAGAAATTAGTATTGATGAAATAGAACCTGAACTTAATTTAATGATTAAAAAAGCAAAATATATAATAGAACATTTTGAATTGATTAATTTTTGTCCAAAATGTGGAAAAAAACTATCAAAACATAATATTTTCATTTGTGATTGTGGAAATAATTTATTAGATGAATATGAATTCCCTAAATTAAACAATGAAGAAATTCAACGAAGAAAAAGATTAATAAATATTGTTAATAATAATAAAATAAACTTAAAAACATATTATTATCCTCTTAACTATGCAGAACTCATAATTAATAGCAAAAATTCAGATAGGCTCCCATTCGAAACAGAATCCGATAAATTACGTTTTGAGTTTAATTATCCAAATTATTATACTAAATTAGAGGGTAAAGATAATATACTTTGTATATTAATTAGAAAACTTAGTGATAATGAAGAAATTAAAATGGAGATTAAAATAGAAGATAATCCTATTAGAAAGTGTGGTATAAAATATATTTTAGAAAAAAATGAATCACCACTTAAAGTAGAAGAATGGGATATAAATAATATATATCTTAAAGAAGAAACATCTAATAACATAGTTCATAAACTTTATCATTTCTATCTTGGAAAAAATATTATATTCTCTTATTCTATTCCTTTACATAAATCTTCTGATTATATTGAGTCAAAATTATTATATGATTTAAAAATCATGTCAAAAAGTATTCAGATAAATTACATTTAAATATTTAATCAATCATTTTATTTATGGTCTCAATCGAATAATTTAACAATAAATAATTAATCATATCACTTTTTTCATCATAGTCAATGAAAAATGATAAAAAGTCATAATCAACATTTTTATTTAATAATTTATTTTTTATATCGCTTAATTCTAAAATTTCATTCTTAATTGAAATAAATCTTTCATTTATATATTTAATATCATTTAAAGACTTATCCGAATTTGGTTCATTATTTATTTCATATTTAATAATTTCAAAAATATCTTCTATATAACTTATTGTATTTTTTATTTCTTCTTCTGAATAATTTTCAAGTAAAATCTTAAATTTAGAATATGATGGAAATGAATCATCAATACATAATTCTTTAAAAAGAAAACTTAAGATATTTTCATCTTTAATACCTATTTTTATTGGATTTTCAGATACATCAAAAATGTGATCAATATAGTTTAATTTAGCTTCTATTTCTTCTTTGGAATAATTATCAAGAATATATTTTATTTTATAAAAAGGTAATTGATAACCAGATATATTTAACTCACTATATAAAAGTCTTAATTTTGAATTATTTAAATTATTTTCTGAATTATAAAGAAATATGTCTTTTAAATCACCTAACTTATTAAATTTATCCATAAATTCATCTATTTCTTTAAGTGATTGTTTAAGTTCATCTAATGAAAAATATTCAGATAAATAATGCAGATATTTTTCTTTTTCCAACAGAAACCTATCTTCCCCTAATTCAATTAAGAACTTAAAGTTAAATGCAAATTCAAAAGTAAATATATCTTTGAAATATTCACCATTCATTCCCGTCTCAATATGTCCATCTTTTTTTCCACTAAATTCATTAAGAATCTCCTCTGAATTAACAAACAACAATCCCTTTCTTTCAAAATTAATATCAATTACATAATTAATAAATCCATACCTCTTTTTAAAAGGATTAACTATATAATATGTTAAACAATCATATTTTTCATCAGGATTTTTATACCATGAGGATATATGCCCATAATTACTGAAGCTTGTATTTAAAAAAAATTGAGATGTCAATGCATTCATTTTCACAGGATTGTTAACCATTAATAAATCACATAAAAGGGATAATTTTTCATCTGAAACTGAAGTATATAACCATTTATATGTTAAATCATTAGTTTCAGCTTCTTTTTTCTTAATTATGTTATCTTTGATTTTTGTTTCTTCTTGTTGAATTTTTTCTTCAACATCCTGTATTTTCTCATTTAATTTAATTATATCATATTTTATAATAATCTCTTCTTCTTCAGTAGTTGCTTGATTTAATGTTTCTTCTTTATCATGTAAAAGATTATTTAATTGGGATAATTGTCTTTTTAAACTATCTAAATCAGTTTCTCCACCAACCCATGTGTCGGTATGTTTCATTCGATTACATTCTCTACATAATGTCTGGAGATTATCAATGTCATTAGT
The DNA here is from genome assembly GCF_900103415.1 of Methanobrevibacter millerae. Classification (NCBI taxonomy): domain Archaea; kingdom Methanobacteriati; phylum Methanobacteriota; class Methanobacteria; order Methanobacteriales; family Methanobacteriaceae; genus Methanobrevibacter; species Methanobrevibacter millerae. The sequence continues at coordinate 45,753 of NZ_FMXB01000010.1, read as the reverse complement.
CCCTCCACGAGCCACAGGCACAATATGGTCTATCTCAAGACTAGTTTCCTCTTTGCTTGCACCACATTCCCTACAACGATACCCATCTCTCATAAATACTTCATGTCTTAGTTTACGAGGTATTGGTTGCCTTCCAAATCGTGTATCTAGTTTTTCTCCACAATGTGGACATATCTTAAATTTTAAGTCGTTAAAGACTGCACCACAAGATTTACAATATTTTTCCATAATCTCACCAATAACTTACATATTCATTTTAATATATATTTCAATTATATCTTATTAATTTGCTCTATAATGAAAGATGCTATTTTATCTTCATTATTTTCACCAGGAGTTAACCCAAATGCTCCAACAGAAGTTGATTCAGATTCATCTTCATAAAATATCCTATTTTTCGTTCCGGGATAAAGAATATATGATCCGATTGTATTTTTTAATGCGTCCTTATATGCATGCATCTTAACAATATCCTCATTTTTAAAAGATTCCGAATCAATATACATTTTATATTTGGCATCAAAGTGAATGAAATATTTTTTGTCATTTTTATGGACAGATATTGTATAGTCTGGTCTTAATGTAACGGAATATGAATTATAGTTTTTATTTCCTCTATTGAATGATTTATTGTAAAGTAAATCAATTTTCATATCTTTATAGATAAAACTATTCATTATTCCTTCTTTTAAATTAATGGAGACCATGTCTTCTCCGGGCTCGAAAATATCCTTGAATTTCACTTTGGACTCACAGATTGATTCCATAATCTGGATTAATTCAAAGTAACACCAGTATTCGTAAAGTTCAAAGACTTTCTTTTCATGTCCTTTGAATTTATTGGTTAATGTATTCCAGTTTAATTTAAATCCGAATTCCAGCATCAGATAATATAATAAAATATCCCTATATCCTTCCTTTTTTTGAAGTACCTGTGAATTAAGGGGTATATGGTCAAGTCTTGATATGTCTTCAAAGTATTTTTGTGATATGTAATAGTTTAACTCGTTTTTGTAGTTTTTAAGCTTGTCATGAACATAGCCTTCTTCGATTTTTAAAAGCAATTCATCAATCAAATCTTCAATCAATTCCAAAAAGTACTTGTAGAATCTGTTTTCAGCAACATCAATTGTATCAACATAGTTGGTTTCATTAATTCTATCTGGAATATGAATGTCCTGGAATTTATATAAGTTTTCACTATCAATATAGGCATTCAGCAATTCATTTGGATTGATATTGGATGCCACAGATATTGGAACCTCATTTTCTCTGTTTTCAAGGGTTGAATAGAGGTTTCTGGATAAATACTCGATAATTGATGGGAGATGTTCAGGTCTTAAAATATACTCCAGAATCATGAATTTCTCATAGGGACTTTGATTTTCACTTTGCGTTAATTTAAACTCCTGATATATTGGTGAAGTTAACTCAAAGATAACACCTGATGCATATTTTGACAAATCTCCAATCATTATCGGATAATGAGTATCATAATCGAGTTTTCTTGATCTTATCTCAATTGGATATCTGAAAATACATTTTCCATCTTTTGTAATGTCGAGAAAAGTTTTACCGACATAGCTTGAAAACTGCAGATAACCTTTATAGCAGTTTTTAAATTCAGTTAACGTTAAAGGGCTGTTATCTTCAAATCTTTGAAGAGTGGAGAATGCTTCAATACCGGCCATTTCAGATTCAAATGATATTTCATATAAAATCTCTTCGATTAAGCATAAATCGGCAAATTCGTTAGTTTTATTGTATATTATTGGCATTTTAGATGAATTTTCATATACAACAGGAACATTTTCCAATGTGATATTATCCATTTCTTCAAAGAGCCCATCACAATAGTCGCTTTCACATTTGATAACGAATGTTCCTATAAAGGAATCTTTATCATATGCTTTTATTTTAACGATTTGAGTCATATTCCAACCTAATTAATGTATGATACATATCTTTGTTTTCTTAAAACATCAATCATTTCTTCAAGTTTGACTTTTGAAGTTTTATAATCCCCACATTCATCTAAAAGATCATCCAGAGTTTGACCAATGACCTTTTGAGATCCGTGTAATTTAGGAAGCATCTTCTGTTTGATTTGAGCGTCAAAGTATCTCTGCCAGTTATTCCAGCTTTGTGGAGAGTTTTCATATTTCCATGAAACCAGCATGAAGCGTGTGATTTCATTAATGACTCTGAAACCAAAGTCAAAGCCGGATTTCTTTAAAATCTCCTGGAACTTGAATATTTCCTCAGACAAAACTTCCCAGAAATCCTGATTGTTGTAGGTAACGTTTCTAAACTCTTGCCTTAACTGATTAATGTCCATATTTTTAACGTCTGAGTCCAATAAAAGATTTTCCAGATAATTAATATCGCCGTCAGGTGCATCAGTATTAATGGTATTTGTCATGTAATCCTTTGCAGAGTGCGTTTTGAATTCTATGGTATTTGCACGGTCTAAAACCTTAGGTGAAAACATGTAAGTCGTTTCATCTACATTAACGGTACCGACTATAAATAGATTTTCAGGAATTTCCAAATCATCTCTTCCTTCAACCGGAATAGCTTCACTGCTTTCAATAGCGGATAAAAAGTCAGCAAAATACCTTTCAACATGAGACAGATTCATTTCATCAAGAATTAGGAAAAATGCATTGTCATTATTTTGTGCCTCTTCAATCAATTCAAATGCAGGGGTCTTTTTATGCTCATTGGTCAGTATGTTGTAATATCCGATAATGTGTCTGTTTTCAGTCCAGTTAGCCCCTACCGGAATGATTTTATAATTATCATTATTTTCACTTAGATATTGGGCAAATAACTGGGATAATTTGGTTTTTCCCGTACCTGAGTTTCCGGTTAAAATAACAAATGGTTTGACCTTAAGTGATAATAAATAGTTTTCAATTGTTTCCTTTTCAAATAAATAACCTTTATTTAATAAATATCCATAAAATGAGTCAGTTTCCGGCATGACTTTTACCTCCTTAATATTTTTTTCTGTATTATTGTATTCTCCTAATGCTTCTATTAACTCGTCCCTTAATATAAAATAAAATGCCTTATCCTTTTTAAATCCGTAAAATAATCTTTGCCAAAAGGTTTCTTTATCATCTGAATCATATAATGCAGTTTTATTGAAATATTCTTTAACTCTTTTTGAATTAGCGTCTATTTCGGAATTATATGATTGTTCACCTTCAAAACCCTGACGTGCCTTGATTTCTGAAATTTGTGAAGTGCTGGCAGTATAATCTTTTGAGTTATACATGATTTCTAAAATGCTGTGCATCTTTTCAGAAATCAGTTCATCATTTTCTAATGCTTCAACCCATTCCTCAGATGTTAAATACATATCTTCGGCGTAATTATCTGCAATATATTCATTGATTTCAATAAATTCTTTTAAATCTTTAATTAATTCGTCATCAGATGGGATTTCTCCCTTTTTATAAAATTTTGCAAATATTACTCCTTCTTCATGATTTTTAGCGATAGCCCAATTATTTTTTAAATCAATAGTTTCGTAATACTTTTCGGTATTGAAATCAGAGTTTTTAATAAAGTTTCTAATTTCAGTTTTCTTTGATTTTATGTAGTCGGGCAGATATTTTCCGTATTTCTTTTCAAGATCTCCAAAGAAAAAAGTTCTCAAAACTAAATAAACACCACTCATATCTGCTCTAAAGAGATAAGCAATATTAATGTTGTCAAAATCCCTATTTGCTAATCCTATATCAATCCATGGAATAGTTGCTAAATTTCCTCTTCCTGCAGAGGAATTTACAATAAAGTTATCAGCACCTAATAAAGTAGATAAATGATTGCGAATATCTTTTCTAATATAATGTGCAATAGGTTCACTTGTTTTATTAGTTCTTTTTTTAGCATCCAAAAATTCATCTAATACTTTTTCCAAATCTTCTTTGAACATTTAATGGACTCCTAATGTTAAATTAATTTATTATTTATTGTCTAGAATTAATATATGTTGTTAATTTATTAAGTGAAAATTGTGATAAAAAAATTATTTAATATAATATTGATAAAATATAATTTAATTAATTAAAAAGGCAAAAACATGATAAGTGAGATTTTTAAAGAAATTTTGTTAAACTATCCTATTGAAAGTAAAAAAGATTTTAAAGGAAATGATTTTGCTTCTAAAATGAGAAATGATTTCACAGAAAGTTTTGACACTTTTGTTAACGATATTTCAAAAGTAGATAATTATGATGTTAAAATATCTCCAGGCACAATGGGTACTTGGACTAAAAATCCTTGGGCTGGATTAAGAAATAAAAGATATTATTATTCATTTAAAGAAGGTTTTTATATAATTTATGTATTTGATTTTGATAAAAACGGAGTAAATCTATTGTTAACACAAGGCAGCAATGATCCTTCAGAAAAAATCAGAATTGAATTTTCAAAAAAACTGATTGAAACATTAAATGATAGTAGTTTTAATATTCCTAATGGCTTTGTTTTTGATGAGAATACTTATTATGAGGATGATATTCTATCTAAATTTTATAAATTAAATGATTTTGATGAAAAACAATTCAAAAATGATTTATCTCAGTTAATTAAAATTTATGAATATTTAATCCCAAAATATAATGATTTATTGTTTGATTTAGAAGTTCCTCCAAGTGATTTAAGACAAGATGATGGTGTTAGAATATGGAGGATTTCACCAGGGTCTTATGAAGATGCGGATGATGCGTGGAATGATTTTAAAAAGAATTCCTATGTTGGTGTTGGCTTTTCACGTGAAGATGAAGAACGAGATTTTTCAAAATTTAAAAATAAATGGCAATTTAAACAATATTTAACACCAGAACTTTCTAATCCAACAGTATCAACAAACATGATTTGGAAGTTTGTCAAATGGATTAGAAAAGGAGATATCATAGTTACAAATAAAGGTAGAAGTAATTTAGCTGGTATTGGTATTGTCAGAAGTGATTACATTCCAAAGCAGCAAAATGAGCATATAAATGAGTTTGGTTTAAATGAAATTTATAATGTTGATTGGATTTTTACGCCAGATGATTTAAAAATTAAAAAGAATATTTTTGCAAGACATACATTAGTTGATTGGGGAAATCACCCAAGAAAATGGAATGAAATGTTATGTTGTATTTCAAAAACTAATGATGAATTAAGAGATAAGATTTTAAATTTTATTTTTGAGTCATGCCAGGAATATATCAATTCAGAATCTGGTGAAAATCATGAAAAGTTCCATAATCAAGAAAAAGAACATATTAACAAAGTTTGGAATGAATTATCACCAACTGATGCTGATGCAATATGGGAAAGTCTGATTGATAGGCCTGTTAAACTTCACAAAGAAGGTGTGCAATCCATAAAATCATCAATTCAGGGAAAATTTAATTATTCTGATAATGAAATCAATCAAGTAGCAATATTATTTTACGAAGTAATTGAAAAATTACTTAAAACAGAGGATATAGAAGAGAAAAAAAGAATTTTAGATGAATATAATCAAAATAAATTTTCTAAAGGATTTGGATCAAATAGATTATCCTCAGTTTTACATTATTTAGATGATTATTATACGGTCATTAATAAAAAATCTATTTTAACAGTTAGTTTGTTATCTTTAATTTTGGGTGATGAAATAAAGTTAGATACTTCTCTAACTAATTATTTGGAAAATAATATTAAATATAAGAATTTTTTAGAGAAATTTAGAAAAATATCTGATTTCAAAGACTTTTATACATTTGATTTATTATGTCATTGGATGTGTGATAGCCATTACGGAAATTATGCCAGTGAAAATGGTAATTTTCTTCCACATGACTTTTTAAAAATCCATAAAGATGAGAAAAAAGTAAAAATTGAAGAAAAATATAAATCATTAGTTTTAACACCAGTTATTTTAGAATCTAAACTACAAGGCTTTGCAATTAATGAAAATAACGTGAATCAATTATGTGCCTCTTTAAATGCCGGAAAACATATTATTTTAGATGGAACTCCAGGTACTGGAAAAACGGATTTAGCCATTAAATTTTCTAAAGTAGCTAGTGATAATAATTTTATTGATGGTTTTATTTTAACAACCGCAACATCCGACTGGTCTACTTTTGATACAATTGGAGGATTAATGCCTACCAATGATGGATCATTAGAATTTCATCAAGGAAAATTCTTAGAAGCTATTGCAGAAAATAAATGGTTGATTATTGATGAAATTAATCGTGCAGATATTGATAAGGCATTTGGCCAATTGTTTACAGTTTTATCTGGCCAAAATATAGAATTGCCTTTTAAAATTAATGGAAAATCTATTAAAATCAAGATCTGGGATGAATATTATTGTAAATTTGACGAAAAAACTGCAACTTACTACATTGGCCAAAACTGGAGAATTATCGGAACCATGAATGTGGATGATAAAGACAGTTTATTTGATTTATCATATGCGTTTATGCGTAGATTCATGTTTATTGAAGTTGATTTGCCACAAAAAGATGAATATATTAAATTAATTGAATTATGGGCAAATGACTTGGATGAATACTATTCAAAAATGTTAGTTAATTTATATGGCTTAGTTAATTATAGAAAGCTTGGTCCAGCCATTTTTAAGGATATGATTGATTATATTAAGTTTAGAAGTGAATTAGATTCAAGAAATAAGGAATTAATATTATCTGAATCTATCAGTTCATATATAATTCCTCAGTTTGAAGGATTGAATAAAGCAAAATTATCTCAAATTAAGGAATTTTTTGATGAATTGGAAATATTAAGTTATCTTCAAGAACAACTTGATGAATTACTGCCCAACTTTTAGTGTGATTAAATGACAAGTAGCTTAACGGATTCATTAACTTCATCTGCAGAACTTAATGATAAGAATATGGATTTGATATATGAAGAAATTAAAGAGTTTCTTCATCTATATTTCTTTAAGGGGTATATATCAAATAATCTAAATAAGTCAATTGAAGATTTATTTGATTTGTCACATGATGATTTAAATACACTAAAAGCCATTCATTTTCTTTTAAGTGATGAAGTAAAGAATTTAGTTGAAATAATACCTATGTTAATCCGTAATTTATCACATTCAACCAGAAAAGAAACTGAAGAATTTCATGGTCAAGTTAAAGGACGTATAGATTGGAATCAAACCATAAAAGCTAGATTCTCACAGGGATATGATGATAAAAGTTTATTTGTATGCCAACCACCATCAAAATATTATGATTTAGAAGAAAATCAGCTATTAAAATTTATTTTAAATAAAATAATATTTTTAAAAAGGAATTTCGTGGATTTCATTTTTCTAAATGAATTGAATCTGGAAAAAATCGATTCAAAGGATTGGCAGGAAAGTATAAGTAATATTTATCAAATGACGAAAAAAACATTGAAAAAAGTTTATTTTGATGATATATCTTCAATTAAGGAGGTAAAATCAAAACATCTGCGTAAAACATATAAAAATAGAAATCAACTGTACCATTTGGTTGCAAAAGCATACATTTTATATGAAGACTTATTTATTAATGATGACATTGAGATATTAAGAAACTTGGTTGAAAATCGCATAATTAAAGCAGCGAATCCAGATAAATTATATGAGATTTATGTCTTCTTTAATTTGATTAAAACATTACCTGAAAATAAAAATCTAAAATTATTATATTCCGGAAATGATTATGCTGTAATATCATCTGTAGGGGATGTTGAGATAACTATTTATTATCAGAAGACACCACAAATGCTTAAAGAGGTATCACAATATTTAGAAATTTTAGATAACTATGAAATAAATAAGTCTGTTAAATCACCGGACGTGATAATTGAATTCAAGAAAGATGAGGATGTATTTTATCGTTTAGTTGAAGTTAAAAACTCAAGTGAAACCAGTTATGTGCGTGAAAGTTTATATAAGGTAATGGGCTATTATAAAGACTTTGAAAGGAGTTATAAATTCACATCCAAATATCCTATTGTTCTAGTGATGTGGGGAGGAATAAGCTTATCTGAAGGTTATAGTCCATTTAATGATAAAATAATTATTTTAAACAGATTAGAATTTATAAATAATCTGGAAAAAATGATTAAATTAATAAATTAAAAGCAGTTAAATAACTACTTAAAATTTAAAAATATCATCACATTTCTTACTGGTACAGATTCCGATTTTCTTTTCTTTATTAAAACGTAAAAACTTGTTATGATGTTTTGGGTCATGACAGGTTACAGAATCTCTAAAATTAAAAACTGCTTCTTTAAATTTAATAATTTCAGATATATCTAAATAATAATTTGCCTCATTATTATGTGACATTAAATTACCCATATAACTTGTTTTATCTATTTCATCGAAAACAGCATTATAATACTCTTTAAATTCTGTTTTCTTGAACATTGATTTGAGTTGGCTTCTAACCTGGGAGTAATAATCATTTACTGTGTAGTGTTTTTTCAATGGCATTTTAATGCCATTATTTCTAACCACACCATCCAAAATAAATTCAAAGTAACGTCTTATCCCATTTCCTGCTGCAAATACATCATTATTTTCAATATATTGTTCAATTCTTTCTTCTTGAGATACATAAGGATATAATTGAGGACCTTCTTTTTCTGACCAGCTTATAATATTTTCAAAGGCATATCTGTCCTGATCATACATTTGTGACATGTTCTGCAGCTGTTCAAACCATAATTTATTATGTGTAGTAATAATAAATGTGTAATCTTCGAATTCTTCGAATAATAATCTTACAACTCTTTCCTTGTGAGCCATATCAACAGTAGCGATTATATCATCTAAAATTATGAATTTATATTTATTGAAAACCTTTGCAAATGCTAAAAAGATACATAAACCCAAAGAATCAATGTGTCCTTCACTGGAATATGATCTTGGGTCATTTTTCTCATCGCCGAATATTAATTTTAATGTTAAAGCCGTTGATTTATCAACATTAATTTCAGGAGAGTGTATTTCATCATCTTCATGTATGAATGAGTAATATTTATCAACATATGTAATAATCTCTTCTAAAATCTCTTCGATTTTAGTTTTCTTTAACTCCTTAAAAGTATCATAGGATATTTGAGCTATTTCATGTTGTTTTTCAACTTTTTCTTTTTCTTTTAGAAGTTTCTGTCTTTCTGAAAGTTTATAAATAACTTCACCTGCATTTTTTAAATCATAATCTTGTTTTGTGTATTTTGCTTTTAATTCATTGATTTCATTATCAATGTTTGTTAATATGTCTCTATCCATTTGAGAGATATTTATATTAAAATTAGATAATTCCTTTAAATCATTTATAAGATTATTTAAATCATAATCTTTTAATTTGTAATTCAATTCCTGAATTTGTCTTATCAAAACATCATTTTCTTTTTGCCAGTTCAATAAAGCATTAGAATTTTTTTCAAGTTCACTTCTTTTAGCAGAAATATATCTTAAAACCTTTGTATTTTCAATTTTATTTTTACAAATAGGACATGTATCTGGAGATTCATCATTAATATAGTCTATAGAATTATTCAATAGTTTTAATAATGTATTGGATGATTTTAATTCATTTAAAGTAATCTTTTCATATACATTTAATTGTGATAAGTATTTCTCATTGATTTTAGAAATATCAATTTCTTCAAGTTCATCCAAATTCTCATTTTCAATGGAATGCTCTTTAATATACTCTTTTAAATCACTGTCTTCTGTTATTAATTCAAAATCATTCTCTTTTAAGATATCGTTGGTCTTTTCATAAACTTCTCCTATATCACAATTATAAATTTCAGTGATTTCCATTTCATTATCACTTAATTCTTCTTCTTTTGCTTTTAAATCATTTTTAAAACTCTTTTCACATTTTCTCAATGAGTTTTCAATATCATCATATTGATTGAAATTAATCAAATTGGCAATGGTTTCATATCTTTGTTTAGGTCTTGATTCAATGAATAACAATAATTTTTTTCTGTTTAAAATAAAAGATCCATTTTCAAAGTCATCAACTAATTCCTTTAATTCATCAGGATATTGGAATCCATCTTTAAATGATCTTGAAATTTCAAAATCACCGATTTGTGCTTTTACATATAAATCATCCTTTAAACTGTCTCTATGGATTATAGATTTGTCGTGATTAATTGTACTTGTACCTTTAAGGGATTCAATCTTACCTGTGAAAAGATATTCGAATGCGTTAACAAAAGAGCTTTTTCCAGTCCCATTGGCTCCACAGAATATCATAGATTTGTATTTATTTTTTTCAGGATCATAAAAATTCAAATCATAGTTTTTTATCCCTCTAAATGAATTAATTTCAATAGATTTCAAGTTAATGTCTTTAGTCATATCAAACACCTAATAATGATTTTTAATTAATTCTTTTAGTTTATCTTCGTTTAAATCATCTATTTGATTTTTAAATTCATCTATAAAACGAGGATTGCTTATTTCTTCATTTAATTTTATGAAATAATCAGTTAAAAATTCATCATCCATATTTGTCATCTCCATTGAAATAATATATGTTTAATGTCATAATTAAATTAGTATATTAACGAAATATTTAAAATGAGTATTTAATAATTTTCATATATAAAGAAAATTGATTTTGGTTAATGCTTAATTAAAGTAAATAACTGTGATGGGATTTAAAGATATGATTTAAAAGAGAATGCGGTAAAATATTAATTTAATATTATGTGATTTAACAATGCTTGAAAATATGATTTTAAATTTTGTAAAATTATGATTAAAAGAGATAAAGTAAAAAAATTTACTTTATCAACCTTTTGTTTTTCTTGGATCATCCTTTCTCTTGTAAGTATTAGGATTCCTTATTTTACCATCTCGTCCATGAATGATAACTTCAGTATTACCTTCCCTTTTAGCTTGGCCTCTTGCTGAATCTATTGCTTCAGCTTGTGTTTGGTGAAGAGAAGAAGCTCTTTTGGCATTTGGTTTTTTATTAGCCCAAGTTCCATCCTCATTTGGAACAACATGGATTTGATTTTTCTTACCACCCATTTTCTCACCTCCGTTAGATTGATTAAGTAAAATACCTTTTTTTATGAGGGTAAAATTTATTATAATTTTATAAATTCCGTGTTTTTGCACTTAGGGCAAGGTGGGAGCGTATCTTTTGCATCATCGAGTGTAACCTTTTGGTCACAGTTTATGCAAAGATATGTCCCAACACCAGGTTTTTCTCCAGTTTTATATGGCATATTTTCACCTCTCTAATTTATTTTTAAAGAGGATTAAAAATAGTACTCATAATAAATTAAGTAATGTAAAAAAAGTAAGTTTGATTATGGTTAACTTTAAATAGTCACCATAATATAATAATATTTGTAAACTAACTTTTTTGTTTTACATTTTTTATTTGGTTTATATTATCATGGCGGTGATAATATAACCCTATTTTTAATTTATCATTTTCTTATTCTTAATTTTCACCTCTATATAATTATTGTAACAAGATGTTATTTAAATATTTCTATTTGATGAACCTATAAACATGGGGTTGATGATTCAACTATCATTATAATTAATGATAATTTTAAAATATCCATACTTTATATTATTTAATACATTTATTATGTGCATAGTATACATGTGGAAGTTTATTTTTTACATTTGTTATTAATTGATAATTTATCTTTGATGAATAATTTATAATCTTTATAGTAATTATAAAAACTTTATTTTTAAACAACTTACAAAGATAAATTTAAAATCTTTTAATATTTTGATTATCTTAAGAATATTTTCTGAGTTAGATATTTATCAAAATAATCTCAATAATTTGTTTCTATATTTAGGAAACAAATCCATTAAATTTTCTTAAAATATATTTATAAAATAAACTACCTCCTTTTTATAGTAATCTTCCTTCTGCATCAGCTTCATCCCAAGTATCAAACATGCCATGCAAATATGTTTTATCTTCTAAATATTCAACTAAGCAATATTTATCATCTTTTGGTATGATTTTTAAATCTTTAGCATTTGATTTATTTTTCAAATCAATATAATCCTCATAATCTATATACTCATCATCAAATGACTCATTTTTCTCAAAAATATAATTTTTATTGAAAAAATTTATGAAATCATCAAATTCGCTAAAATCTGACTTAGAATCAGGTTTAAAAATACCATCATCTTCAGAATAAAATATTCCATTCTTATTATTAAATCTAACATTAGAAACTAGTTTAGGGATTAATTCTATATGAATATTATCTCTTAAACCTAAATTATCTTCTAAAAATAAAAGAGTATCTTCAATGGTACTAACTTCGTATTTAAATGAATCATCATTTATTTTATCATAGAATATTAAATTATTTTCTTTATAAATAATTTCATAGCAAATACCATCTTTATCATCTTCAAAAATACCAATATTCACAGCAATAGTATCATAAAATTCCTTTTTAGATAATAACTGCTCATTATTATGTATATTAACATTATTGCTCTCTTTATTCTTCTTAAAAATATAATCAAATGGTTTTTTGTCCCAAAATTTTTCAATATTCGGACCTGCAACACTACGATTATAATTTAAAAAATCATCAGAAGCAGATTTTTTAAAAAACTCAATTTTAAAATCTTCTAACAATAAATGAATTATATTATGTGGATATTTACTACTATTACTGTATAATGAGTTAACATGAATACAATATACTTTTTCATTAAATGGATCTAAAGCAAAGACTTTACCAAAATGCATAACGTGAGCATCACGAATTATCTCAGTAACACGAACGGTTTCTAAAAAATCACTAGAATCATGGATAATCTCATCCATACTAATATTACTAGTAACTGTTTTAGTTTTACTTGTAAATTTATCTATATTAAAAACCCATATGCTATAAACACCCGTACTATAATAATATTCATTTTTATCTACAAAATCTTTAATATTAGTATGTTTATGAACTATTTCAACAGCTACTTTCTTTTTATTATTGTATTTATCTTTTAATTCACAATAATAATCTGCTATGAGAGAACCAATAGGATATTCAATTTCAGATTTAATTAAATCATTATCTTTTTCAATAATTTTTTTAATTTTGTACTTTAGGAAGTTATGAATATCCGATTCACCACCATTTTCACGTAATCTACAAATAGTATCTTTATTTTTATGGCTAAAATGATGTTGATATACATTACCTTTACGTAATATTAATTCTTCACCACATTCAGGACAATAATATTTAAGAAGATTACCTTTACTATCATATTTTTCAACATCAAATGCAGATACATACTCATTTTTATCATTGAGAGCTACTAACATTATACACCATATTTTTCCAGTATTTTTAATATAGTAAAAAGTTGCGTATAAATAATTTTCTATTTTTCATAAAATTCAATTAATAACCTGCTTATTATCATAATTTCTATTATCACTCCTATCATGAGTTTCTAAACTCATCATCAAATTATTATTTCTATATTTCATTAGAAAAATCAACTTTAACATTTATTTTAAATATAGTATATTTTAATAAAGAAAATATGGTATTGTTGGTTTATTTGCTACTCCATCAGCTTTTCCCGAAGAGAGATTGAGGAACTTCATAATTAGGAATTCTAAATGGGATTCATATTTTGTTAATTTTGAAAAGGACCTGGGAAGTGATTCGACATATTCTTAAATCACTGCTAAAACATATTGAAAGATTTAGTTAGAAAATATGGTATAGTAGTGAAGAAAACACAATCAAGCAATTCTAAGTACAATAGTGCTAGACCTACTGCAAATCTGATTATGCAAAACAGATTATTCTTTGACGATAAAATTAATCCTGAGAGATTAAGAGCTTTATTCAATCAGTATGTCTATATACATCCAGATAAGGAAATTATGAATGAATATCCATCTCCTGATGAATTGGATAGTTTAGGATATGGATTTATGGAGATACAGAATGTAATTAGATTATAAAATTATTTCATAATCTTTTTTAACATCTAATTATAGTATTTTCATTGAAAAATACGATAATAAAAAAATTGAAGTTCAAATTATTATTCAACAATTTGAACATATTTCACCATTTCATAATTCTTTCAAATTCGGCATCACTTATATTTCTATAATGTGGTTTAACAGAACTATCTGAACTGCTAGAACTATCCGAACTAGATGATGTATGTGTCAAATGTGAAATTTTTACATTTTCCATATCAAATGTTACATTTTTATCAAGAACTATTGTTCCATCTTTATCATATAACTTCACTTCTGCCTTACTAACATTTAACAATTCATCTGCACCGATAAAACATAAATAATCAGGTTTTGAATCTTCAAATGCTCTAAATGCATCTCTATCTATGTAAGTACCATCAGCTTCCTTAATAAATTCATCATTCTCATCATATAATGCAACTCTTAAAGTATAACCCTTGCCCTCATCCTTTAAACCTGTTATAACACCTTTAACATCGTAAGAAGCATGAATTTCGCCATTATCATCATAAATTTGAACCCATCCACTAGTTGATTCTTTTATTAGAGTTATATTTTTGTCATCATCATTTCCGCCAAACAATCCATCTAAAAATCCTGCACTAACACACGATACACTAAGCATCAGCAAAATTAAACTTAATAGAACAATATAAATTTTTTTCATTTATATCACCATATTTAATTAAATAATGGATTAAAGTCCATTTTTATGAACTTTATCTCCATTAAATTCAACAGACTAAAAGAAAACTCGCAAACTATTGCTTCTTCATTAGCTATGAGTTAATATTTGATATTAACCAATTAATTATAAGTTAATAACATTATATAAATTTATTTGATTTATCTATCTATATTTGTAAATTTATTCTATTTTTTCTAATAGCTTTCACTAAATTAATGGACACTATTTTTATTAGAGTATATATTGAAGGTGCATTTAATTTTATGATTCATAGTTTTCAAATAATGTTACCCAACAATAAGAGTGCGAATATAATAGATTTTACAATTTTGTCTTACCATTAGAGTTTTTAACTAAAAATCCCCTTCATCCTCCTATTGATTTTTTAGAGCTGATAGATATGAAAATTAATTATACTTCATTGAATAGTGATTTAGAAATAAATAAACGACAAATTCAAATGAGTATAGCACTAAAAACTGGTAAAAAAGATGTTAAATACAAATATGGAATTGACCCAATTGTTTCTGTCAGCATAGCACAAAATCTAATCTTTCAGAACAACATAATAAATAAAGCAATTCGTATCTTGGCTCAAAGATGTTACACTAAATGAGATTACTTATCGCTGAAATAATGAGTCAGATTTTGTAATTTTATAAAGAAATATTCGCTTAAAACAAGTAATTTAAAAAATAATTTATAGTGAAATAAACATAAATTAATAACATGAAAAAAGATACTGTTTTTAACATAACTCAATATCCATTAAATTACTTAATGACAAGTATTGATAATGGAGATATTGCTCTACCTGACCTTCAAAGACCATTTGTGTGGAAAAATGTGAAAGTACGTAATTTATTTGATTCACTATACAAAGGATTACCTGTCGGAATGTTAATTTTATGGAAGATTAATGAATCAAATGATGAATTTAAGCCAATTGGTGTCATGGATAAAAATACTACTCCATCCAAATTAATTATTGATGGTCAGCAAAGGCTCACTGCATTATACTCCGTTATAACTGGTTCTGAAGTAATAGACAGTGATTATAAACAAAGATCTGTTAAAATTTCATATAATCCGTTTACAGAAGAATTTGAAGTACAAAACAGTAGTACTTTAAAAGATCCAACCTGGGTTAATAATATCACAGATATTTTTAAAGGAGATCTTTTCAGTTATATGGATGATTTTTTCACTAATCTGGATGAAAAACGCCCAGATTTTGAATATGACAAAACTTTAATAAGGAATAATATTTATTCACTTAAAAGCTTGGAAAATTCTTATCAATTCTCAGCTATTGAATTATCTCCATCTCTTGATCCTGAAGAAGTATCTGAAATATTTGTACGTATTAACAGTACTGGAAAACCATTAAACCAATCTGATTTTATTTTTACATTAATGTCACTATACTGGCCTGAAGGTAAAAATAGCATGGAAGAGTTTTCTAGAAAAGCTAAAATTGCTCCTGGTGCCGGTGAGACATCATCGTTTAACTTAATTAATGCCCAGCCAACGAATGAGAACTTACTGAGAAGTATTATTGGTTATTCATTCTTAAGAGGTAGGCTTAAATATGCATATTTAATCTTAAAAGGACGTAATTTAGAAAATCAGACCACAACAGAAGATGAAAGAGTTAAAAACTTTGATATCTTAAAAGAAGGTTTAGAAACTGCTTTAAACTTAGTTTACTGGCATGATTTTATAGCCATTATTCAATCAGCAGGATTTGTAAACGATAATCTAATATTATCTAAAAATGCAATATATGAAACTTATGCATTATACTTGCTTGGAAGATGTAAATTTGGAATAAAACACATTGATTTAGAGTCAATAATAAGAAAATGGTTTGTATTTTCATTATTAACTCAAAGGTATGGTGCATCTCCTGAATCCATAATAGAACAGGAATTAAGCAACTTCCGTGAAAGTGATGATTTGATTGGAGTGTTAACAGATATTATAAACTCCTCATTAACTAATGATTTCTGGACAGTAACACTACCAAGTCGTCTTGAATCATCACAAGGTTCAAGAAACACATCAAATCAGGTATATAATGCATGTAAAGTATTTGAAGGAGAAAACATATTGTTTTCTGAGATAAAGTTAAAAGATTATTTATCTCCATTTATTAAAAGTCCTAAAAAGCAAATCGAGGTACATCATATATTCCCTAAAAACTACTTGCAGCAAGTTAAAAACCTAAAACAAAGAGATTACAACCAAATTGCAAACATGATTTACATAGATTATCACAAAAACATTAAAATCAGCGATAAACCTCCGCATGAATATTGGTCATGGATTTTAGAAGATTGCAGTGATAATACTCGTGAATTCATTGAAAATAATTATGTAGAAGTCTATGATTTGCCTTATGAGTTCTGGAAAATGGATTACTTCGACTTTTTAGAAGAAAGACGTAAATTAATGGCTGAAAGCATGCATAAGTATTTTGAGAAGTTATAAATTCCGAATAAATAAAACGAAATACTTAATGAGAAAAATGAATAATTGATAGTATCTAGTCAAAGATGGGATTTAAATGTATCTTTTTTATGCTGTTTGGAAGAAGCGGAAGATGCTATTGGGAATTATTCAATACCATCAACGACGAAAATCTAATTCATTCAATTAAATAAAAAAACAGGTTTGAGATGGGGGATGAACTGAAAATTGATAAAAGTTAAATAAGAACAGAATAGAAGTGGACAACTATCTAATTCTTATTTTGTAGATACTTTAAATGAATATTTTGATGATTATGATGATTTTTAAAAATGAAAATGGTAAATATGATTTTAGTTTAGAATGACAAGTGTTATTCATTTATAAATACAATTCATAACATATTTAAATTTCAAGTAAAATAATTTTTATTATGTTATGTCCAAAATGTGGAAGAAAAGTTATTCCTGAATTATCTAAATGCAATTTTTGCAATTTTGATTTTTTAATTGCTTTTGATAAATATAATGGGTGGGAATTAAGAACCCATAAGAAAATTAAAAAATATCGTATAAATAATGATTTTAAAATTTATAATGAAAGAATAAAGATTACTGATGAATTATTTAACATAACTGATAAAGATTCTTTTAAAAGTTACTTAATCGAAAATAATATTTCAAATGAAGAATGGAATATAATCCAATTTAAGTTAATATCTGATATATATTTGAATAATATTAAAAAGAAACAACTAAAACACGAGATAAATAAATCAATAAATTCATATGATGGAGAATATAAGTATAAGTTAAAAATCTTAACTAAAAATTTTGTTAATTTAATTAGATTGGCTGGTGTTAATCCTTTTTCGAGATATTTTGTTAGAAATTTAAATAAGTATAATTTATCAATTGTTGAAGGTTTAGAAGTTTTAGGTTGCGTAATGAAAGATTTATTATATGGTACAATAAAATATGAAGATTTAGATGCTAAAATTAATTATTTTATGAATTTAACTACTTCAAATTCTCAAAGAATAGAATATGAAGAAAAATTAAATAATGCTTTGGAAGAATATTTTCGTTTAACTGGAAGAAATTATTTTTCAGAGGATTTTGAAGAAAAATTAATTAAATATAATTTATCAATTAAAGATGCTTATAATATTAAAGAAGAATTATTAAAAGAGATATATTTAAAAGATTTATTTGGATCAATTGAATTAAGATTAAATATTTTAATAGAAGAGGAATATTATAATAAAAAGGATAGAAAGGCTAAAAAATCAAAAACTGACTCAAATAATTTTTCTGTGATTATGGATGAATTTTCAACGAATATGGAGTTAATTGGTGATTATTATACATATTATGATATAGATGAAACTTCATTTGAATCAAAAAATAAAAATAAAAATAAGCATAAACGTAAACATAAACATAAAAATAAACAGAAAAAACGAAGAAAAAAGAATTCTAATACATATAATCCAATAAATGAAGAATTAGGTAGTGATGATTATGTTTTTGATGATATGTTAGACATAGAAAAAGAATGTCTGGGTGATTTTGAAGATATTTTTTATGAATAAACTTATTATTATATTAAATATTACAATTTTAGAAAAAGTTTTTTAAAAATAAAAAAAATTAATTTTCTAAAAAATTATAATCGAATAAAAAATTTACAGCAGTTATCTAAACCAAAATAATGATTAATTATTTTAATAGTTTAATCATAAAATTAACATAAACAAATATAAATTAAAATCAATATAAACTAATATTAAGTTTGTTAAGGTGAATGTATGGCAAATTATATTGATAAATACAAAATCAAAAATCAAGGCTTGAAGTTTGAAAAAGAAGAGCCTGAAAAAGCAATTGAATATTATAAAGAGCTTTTAACTCATGAATATTTCATTAATGATTTTTGGCTATACAGAAGATTGGTTTTAATGTATAAAAAAACCAAAGAATTTGATAAAAAAACAGAAATCATAAAAACATTTTTTAGAAGTGGAATTTACTGTAATAACCATCAATTTTTATGGTTTAGAAATAAACTAAGAATTTTATCTGAGAAAAATTATATAACTCCTGAAGAAATCGACTCTTTAACCAATTATTTTAAAACTCATTCACTTATTAATGAAGAAAAAGCAAATACTCCTTTGCCTATTGCAGATAGAATTAAAAAACGAAACGGAGAAATTATTGTTATAAGTAAAGAAAAATACGATAAAAAGCAAAAACAATATGAATATGAAGTTAAATGCTCAGAATTAAACAGACAACAAAGATATGATGAATATATTGAATTATTGAATTATATGATTGATGATTTGGGTTATAGAAGATATGGTTATTTTCAGAAATTATGCGTGGCTTACAGAAGATTTAATGATTATGATAATGAATTAAGAATTATCAATAAGTATATGAATGGTGAATCAGCACGGACAAAAGTTAGTGATGAATGGTTTGAAAAAAGATTAAAAGATGTTGAAAAGATTATTAATCCTAATTCATCAAATAAAGAATTAAATGAAATAAAAACTTTAAAAGAAGAAAACAAATATCTTTCAAAACGTATATCAGAACTTGAGGACAAAAAACCTAATGTAAATTATCAAAAAATTTCAGATCTTGATGAAAAATCAATATACGAAATTCCTTTTAACATAGATGACCTTAATTTAGTCAAATACCCAGATTATGAATATGATTCAACTTTAAATGAATTTAAAAACTTAAAAAGAAAAAATATCCTAATACAATATGGAAGATTTTTAACTCAGAATAAACAAACAAATGATGCAATAAAATTTTATAAAAATTTATGTGATAATACTTACTTTTCAAATGATTGGTATCCTTACAGACAGTTAACAATAATTTACGATAAAAAAAAGGATTATCATGCAAATTTATCAAATATTAAAGATTTATTCCATAGTAACATTTATTTAAATAGATATCAGCATGTTTGGTTTAGTGAAAAAATAAGAAGAATCTTAGAAAAAGTGAATGTTAATGAAAATGAAATCGAAGAATGGTTTGAATATTATGAAACGCATGGTGCTTTAAATGAGAAAGAATCCAATAAATTTTTAGCAGATAAGTTTGTTAAACTAAATGACAGGGTTTTCATTATAACTGATGAATATTTTAATTATCGTCAAGAGAGCTACGCTTTAGAAGAAATTGGCCGTATTTATGAAAGAGTAGGAAATTATGAACTAGCTATAAGTCATTATGAAAAAATCATCGCGGAAAAAGAATATCCTTTGTTTAAGTTTTATCAAAGAATCTGTTTTTGTTTAGAAAAACTTAAAGATTATAATCGTGAATTAGATGCAATTGAATTATATTACACTGATCCACCAATGGATGTTAGTGAATATAGTGATGAATGGTTTGAAAAAAGACTAAAAAAGGTAAATAAAAAATTAAATACTGATTACACAGTTGATGAATTAAAATCGATAAGTTAAAGCATGATAATTATTAACTAGCATATAAAGAATTAACTATCCTGAAAAAAGTTTCTCCACATTATATGTTTTGTAAAATTATAACCATCCTCTATTTTTCATTTCTTTTTCAAATCTTGAAAGTAAATTAACATCTAAATCCAATTCAACTAATAAATCAATTTCCATGTAATATTTATTAGTTATAATTCGTGTTATACTACTTTCAAAAGATTTTAATCCAGATAAAACATCAAATAACTCATTTTCATATATTGTTCCTTTAATTAGAATATTCATTTTAAAATCAGTTCTTGATAAATATCTTATTATTAAATTAGTCGTTTCTTTTTCTAGGTTTTCTCCTAAATTTTTAGGTATTTCAGATTCTAAAGATCTGATAGCTTTACTATAATTTCTAACGCCCCATTCCAAATTATTTTTAGTAACTTCATGGAATAATGAATAAATATTTTCATTACTAAATTCGCTTCGTTTTCCATTAACACTACGAACATATCTCCATAAATTATTTGGTTTAATTACCCATGCAAATCCAGTTTCACTTGCTACTCGGAATGTATCATTATATTTCTCATCAATAGGATTTAGTATATCTTTATAGTTATTTGGAAGTGAATCAATGATTTCTTTAACCTCTTCTGGGGGTTCAATAGGTTTTTTTACCTTGATTTGGGAGTTATTTTGTTTATTTTCTTTTAAAGATTTAATAGCTTTATTATAATCCCTAACGCCCCAACCATAATTATTTGAATTAACTTCTTCATATAATTCAAAAATATTTTCATTTGATAAATATTTTTGATCACCATTAATGCTCCTTGAAAAAATCCATAAATAGTTTGGTTTTTCAACCCATGCAAAACCTGTCTTGCTAGGAGTTTTGAAATTTTCTTTATATTCTTCCTCAATTGGTTTTAGAATATCTTTATATTTCATTGGAAGTGAATTTAGAATATCATCATATTCTTCAGGACGTTTAACTGTTGTAGATATATTTGTATTTTTTGATGAATTATTTTCACTAAGTTTTAATGTGTTTAAAGCTTTATTTTTATCTCTAACTCCCCATGTTAAGTTATTTCTACAAACTTCTTCAAAAACTTCATAAATATTCTCTGATCTGAAGTTGAAGTTTAAACCGTTTATATTTCTACTATATGACCATTTATTCCAAGATTCGTTTACCCAAGCAAAACCAGTTTTACTTGGTGTAGTAAAGTTTTCTTCAAATTTTTTAGGGAGAGGATCAAGAATATCGTTTGCTATTATTTCTGCGTAATCTTTATATGAATTTTTATATATACTGTTTCTATATCTATTCAAAAATTCAGTTATATTCCATTTGTTATTTGGATGTGGTTCATTTTTCAATGTGTTTATAGCTTTATTTATCTCAATAACACCCCAAATATTTCCACTATCCAAAACTTTCTCATATAATATATAGAAATTTTCATCGGTTATTTTTAATTGCTGTTTATTAATAGATTTTGAATAAATCCAGTTATTTCCTGATTTATTTGTCCAAGCAAATCCCGTTCTATTTCCTTGACCGGGATAATCAGTAACGGGATTTAATAAATATTTATATTTCTCATAGATGTCATTTTCTGTTTTAAAATCATTATTTTCGTTCATTTCTGAATCATTTAAAGATGCATCAATTTCTTTTACTAGCTTTGATTTTAATTCATTAATATTATTAATATCATTATAGAAATTAACAAAAATTTCTCCAATATTTTGTTCTCCTCTATTTAACCAAAATTTATAAGTATCATATGGAAAATCTAGTATTTCACAGGCTTCTTTGTCTGTTTTACCTTTAACAATTAATTTTAAAATATTATTCATTACTTTGAGTATACTTTCTCCACCTAAACTTTCTTCTTGTTTAACGGTAGGATAGTCCCCAATTTCATTTAATATTTTTGTTTCAACGAATTTATCATAAAATTCATCTTCTTTGTTTATTATTTTTTGTTTAACATATTCATAGTCTAAATTTGATGAAATACATGCTTCATTTATTGTTTGGCCTTCTTTTATTGAATCAAAGAATTTTTCTTCATTTTCTGGATTATGGTTTAATTTACAATTAATTTCATTATATTTGTTATAAAAATACACATAAGGTTCTTTATTTTCTTTTCCTTTTCGAATCCATTCTTCAAACAATTCTTTTTCTAGTGATGCTAGTTCACAAGATTTATCGATGGATTCACCAATCTCCACATATTCCAAAAATATTCTTCTTTTTTTCCTATTAATGGCTTTGTTAAACTCTTCTACATTAATGTCTTCTAAATCATTATTAATTTCATTATATTCATCTAAAAATGAATCAAATGGATTAATCTTATTTTCACCCAATATAATCCAATCATTAATGTGTTCTTTAGCAATAGAAGATTTCACACAAGCTTTTTCAGTATCTTTTTCTATTTTAAAACTGTCAATGAATGAATCAATTTGCGTTTTAACTTCTTGAGCAGTAAATGCTTTGGTTCTTTTTTCAATTTCTTTTAATTTATTATAAAAGTCAATGTTTTCTTTTCCAAAACCGTTTCTACCTTCATTAAACCAATGTGTGATTTTATAAAGAGGAATATTGGCAATTACTGCAGCTTCTTTTCTGGATCTTCTCCTAGCCATTGAATCTAAAACTATCTCTCTAGGATTTTCATTAGCTGGCTTTTCAATCACGGTTTCTTTTGTGGTCTTGATTGGAACGTCATATTTTTCCTTGTAATATTTATTAATAAATTCAGTTCCCTTTTCTTCATCGGTTAATATGTATTTGGAATCCTCGCTATTTTTTATTAAATCATTATCCAGCAGATTCCATAAATTTCCTTTTAATATCATCCTATTTTCAAAATAAGGAATTAACTCATCTTCTGAGAATTCTTCTCCCCAATTAACATATTTGTTAAGCTCTTTTAAAAAAATAGCAGATTTAATTAATTTTTTACATTTCTTACAATCATCTTCGTATCCGTCTTCACTACTTTCACTAGTAAAAAAGTCAGATATATCCAAGGTTTCTCCACAAGTTTGACAAGTTTTGCTTAAGGAAACAGCCGATTTTTCAGTAATATTTATTTCAAGATGACATTCATGAGCAAACTCATCTAGAATTTCTCTTTTTTTAAGAACATACCTTGAATTCTCATTTGTTATCAAATTGAATTCTTGTAATGTCCATATATAATCTTGAATTTGAATACTATCTAATTTCAATGCTTTTAAATCATTTTGACGGAATGGAATTCCAGGTTCAATTGATGGCAATAGTTTTTCAAGGATTTTAACGGCATATTGTTTTCTTAAACATCTTTTACATATATTTTTATTGTTATTTTTATTTAGTGTCCTACCGCAGATATAGCATTCATTTTTATTAACATGTTTTTTCTCTGCAGTGGATAATTTTGTTTGGGATGATTTATTAGGAGCATTATCCATTAGGTATGCTTCATAAAATTCCATATATTTTTTATTTCCCATTTTTCCTTGATTTACCCAATTTTTAAATAAAAATGGAGGAATATCAATTTCATCCAAAATTTCTTCATTTGTTTTTCCTTCATTTTTTAAATTAATGAATTTTTTCATTAATTGGTTATGTTCTGATAGTTTTGTGGCATCTATTTTATCGTTTGAAGTTTTTGATTGTTCAGAATCACTTATTTCAGATGATGGATTGTTTTTTGAAATTTCCTTAATTAATTTTTCAAGATTTTCATTAAAATTCCTGTTTATATTTCCCAAGTCTATTATTTCAATGTTTATATAGGTATTTTGAAATATTGCTGATTTTTTAACCTGAAAAGTACTTAAATCAAAGTCAGGGAATTTTTTTATCATGACATTTTTATTAATATATAGGTTATTTTTATTTAGTTGTCCTAAGCAATTCTTATTGTATATTTCGTCTTTTGGAAAATCCATAATTAAATCATATTCATCTAAAGAAAAATCATCTGAAGAGTTAATAACTCCAAATATGTAAAAATATCTTTTTTCATTTTCAGAATGCGCAAACCAAATGCCACGACCTTTAGAGTAGTAAATATTTTCTATTTTTCCAATATTTTTGGTAGTATAAGTCTTTTCTTTTTTTAAAGGATATTTAACCTTTAATTTATTTAAAAATTGTTCATGTTCAATTTGTATTTTTTTATTCATAAAAATAACCATATTATATTAATTTAATAATAACTTTATAGCATTCATTATTTATTTTTATTCAAATGATTTTTTCGATTTTAATCCATAATTTTCATATAAATAATTTTATAAAGTGTGATAATCTTATATTAATATAGGTGTTATTATGGAAGATAAATTCAAGGATTTCTATGATACTTTAAAAGAAAATTTAGCGGCTTATAACGGAGAATATGCTTCTTTTATTGATGAAGGTCCTAATTTATTTAAACTACTTTGTGATGTATTAGATCAAAATGTTACTAGAGAGCTGAGATTGGATGTTTGTGCTGCTATTGCATATTATGTTCTTCCTATGGATGTCATACCTGAGCAGATTTACGGTGCTTACGGTTATATTGATGATATTTTCATGTCAGTTTATGCCTTACAACGAGTCGCTGATGAGTATGGATTTGAATTCCTTCAGGATTTATGGGAATTAGAAACCAATATTGAAGACGTTATGAATGAATGTTATGAAAAATCCATAGAAGTCCTGGAAGAAAATGATATTAAAGCTATTTTAACCTATACTGGTTTGGAATGATTATTGTTTATAAAATAATATGAAGGGGGTTTTTAAATATCCAATAAACAAAACGAAATGTTAATTGAGCAATTTATTTTCAGATTATCCCAAAATATTGATATTTCTCAAAAATTCAAACGAGAGGATTTAACTGAATTTTGCAATGACAATGAAATTGATAGCTATTTAAAACTTTTAAAGGATTATGAATTGCTTCATGAAGAAAATAATGAATTTTATTTTGATGATGAAGTAATAAATCAATTAAATGCTCAAATGACTGATAATGAAAATGATGATGCCATTAATAATGAATCATTAGATACAATTGACAATGCGTCTGAAACTAATACAGAAACCATTAAAGAAGAAATTATGTCTGAAAATGATAATTTAGATGATTCTCAAGAAGTATTAGTGAAACATGTTGAAAATAAAACTCTAGATGATTATAATAAAAAATCAGATTTAAAAGCTAAATTATCCAATGATACATCTGAACCTAAATATTGGATTCATAAAACGGAATTCTCTATTCTTGAAGCTATCCATGAATTAAACCAAATTGGCTCTGAAAAAAAGAAATCAAAAATCATTAAAGAGATTAATCCTGGAGATTACATTTTATTGATTGTTAACAATCGGGGGCATTTGGACTTTTTCGGTTTAACTAAGGTTGATGAAATCCTAAACATTGAAAAACATGATAAATCTGATTTTTATACCCATTATCAGTCCGATGTCCAATTAAAATTAAAATCCATAAGATATTTCAGCAATCCAGTTATTGGAAATGAAATGGGTGATGAATTATCATTTATAGAAAAAAATAAAACCATTTCCGCATATCTCAGAACGGATTATAAAGAAATTTCAAAAGAAGATTTCAAGACCATTATTAGGAAAATACATTATATTAAATCTTTCCCTGCTTATTTTGACATTGTTGATTTAAATTTAAAAGAATTTATAATGAATTCAATATTGTATTTATATAATAATTTAAAAAATAAACAGAAATCTGAATTAATTGAAATTAAAGTATTTTTACGCAAATTAACTGATTTTGTTAATTCATTAGGCGTAAAAGTTAGCTATGATTATATTGTGGAGTTTTATTCATGGAATGCAATTGAATTAGAATTTACTCATGTTCCATATAGAGATCCGGATAAAGCCATTCCACTATATGATACAAGAGGAAAGAAAAAAGAATATGCTTATATTGATTTAAAATAATTTGGGGGATTATTATGAATTATGAATATATATTAAGTGCCTTAAAAAATGGTATTGTACCTGAAAACGGTACACGGGAATTCTGTTTAGGGCGTGACACGGAAATTTCAGAATTTGAAAGATTACTTTCAGAAATTGATAAAAACGAAAAATCCTATGTAAAATTTATAAAAGGAGAATTTGGTGCAGGAAAATCTTTCTTTTTAAAAGTCATTGAAGAAATGGCTTATGAAGAAAACTTTGCTGTGTCTTGGGTCACATTAGGAAATGATGTTCGCTTTAATAAAATCGACGTCGTTTATAGAAGCATTGTTAACAAATTAAGATGTAAAACCGGTACTTCACTGGACCATATTATTGACAGGTGGATTACCGGCCTAAAAATGATGGCATTTGAAGAAACATCAGATCCAGTCAAACAGAATAATTTAGTTAAAGAGAATTTATATGCCGATTTAGCAAACACCAGAGAACATTCCAACGCTTTTGCTGTAGCTATTGAAAATTATAATAGATTAATGAATGAAGAAGACTATAAAACTGCTGAATATGCAAAAGCTTGGTTAAGAGGAGACGGCAATATCCCATTTACTGAAAAAAGAAAATTTGGTGTAAAGGGAGACGTTGACAAAACCAATGCTTTAAATTATCTGGAGGCATTGTCCGTTTTTGTTAAATCAATCGGATACTCCGGGCTGGTTGTTCTTTTTGACGAAGCCGAATCCATAATGGACATTCCTAGAAAAGATTTAAGAAACACTGCATACGATTACATAAGAGTCATGTTTGATAATTGTGATTTAGGTAAATTCCATAATTCATTATTTGTTTTTGCAGGTACTCCTCCGTTATTTGATGATTCCAAAAAAGGTATTGTTTCCTATACAGCATTGCACGATAGGATTAAATCAATGCTTGACACTGATTTAACTGATGTAAGGCGTCCAATTTTTGAGCTTAAAGGATTTACTGAAGAGGATTTGGTTGAAATAGCAGGCAAATTAATGATAATGCATGAAGAGGCATATGGCTGGAATGCAAGCGATAAGATAACTCCAACCATTAATGATATTGTTGCAATACATATTAACAACGCTAGATTGACTGGAGGCAGAGTTACTCCAAGAACATTCATCCGTTCATTTGTTAGCGTGCTGGATACCGTTCAACAAAACCAGTCATTCTTCAATGATACCAAACAGATAATAGAATTATTCGACGAACAAGAAAATACTTTAGAAGACGATATCGACGATATTTTTGACGACGATTGGTAAAGGTTAAAATATGCCGGATAATCTTATTTCAACTTTAGATAGTCGCCTTTTGTATTTCTTATCTGAGCGATTAGGCTGGAAAGATTTAAATTCAATTCAAAACAAGGCCATTCCCAGTGTTTTGGATAAAAATGATACATTGATATTGGCTCCGACTGCTTCGGGTAAAACTGAAGCAGCTTTAATTCCAATCTTTAATGATATTCTTTCTAAAGGACATGAGCCATTAAGCGTTCTATATGTATCTCCCCTAAAAGCCTTAATTAACGATATGTATAATCGTATTGAAAGATGGGCTGATTATTTTGATTTAACAGTTACAAAATGGCATGGTGATGTTTCTAAAACTGAAAAAGATAAATTTATCCGTGACCCTAGCGATTTTTTATGCATAACTCCTGAATCATTAGAAGTTATATTAATGAATAAGAATGACAACGATAAAGAAAATATTTTCTCTAACATTAAATTTATTCTGATTGATGAAATTCATTATTTCGCTGATTCAGATAGGGGAATACAGTTAAATTCACTTTTAAATAGGATTAAAAAATATACATCAGAAGATATCGTTACGGTTGGCCTTTCAGCCACTGTTGGAAATCCTAATTTAATTGCCGAATGGATTAATCCGGATAATCCTGCAAATATCGTTAGAGATACATCTGGGCGTGAGCTTAAATATAAGGTTCTTCCATATAATGAATTTAATATCGATACCCCATTAAAACGTTTTATTGGCCGAAAAGTATTGATTTTTGTTAATTCAAGAGCAACTGCTGAGTTAGTTTTTAGAATTTTGAAAAAGAAGTTGAAATTAAGCAACATTTACATTCATCATGGGTCAATTAATAAAGATACCCGTGAGGAAAATGAAAGAAAGTTCAAAAATGATGCTGGCGGATTTATGGTATCAACTTCAACCTTGGAGCTTGGAATTGACATTGGTGATATAGATGTAGTTGTACATTTAAACCCACCTTCAACCGTAAGTTCATTTTCCCAGCGAGTTGGTCGAAGCGGACGTAGGTCTCGAGTACAAAGAACCATAATCCTTTCACAAGGAATTAATTTAATCGTATCTTTAGCGGAACTGATTTTGCATCATGAAAATAAGGTGGAAGAAATCAGTATTTCAACTCATTCAAAAGACATATTTTTCCATCAATTGCTAAGTTCTACATTTGAAAAAGGCAAAGCTCATGCTAAAGAATTATATGGCGAACTTAAAGGATGTTATGCATTCTCTGACATTGATTATCAAGATTGCAAAAACATGTTGAAATTCATGGAAGAACAGGAATTTGTTGATATAAATCAGGGATATATTAGCTTGGGTTATAATTTTGAAAAAGTGTTCGGTAAAAGGAATTATTTGGAATTCTTTGCTGTTTTTTACCCAAGTCAGGAATATAAAATTTTTCAAGGAAAAAGTGAAGTGGGAAGCCTTGATGTATCATTTGCAACAACCCTTAAGGTTGGAGACGAATTCGTATTGGCAGGTAAATTATGGAGCGTAACTTCAATTGACCACAATAGATATAAAGTAAATGTTATACATTCCATCAATGGAAAAAACATTATTCCAAGCTGGTTTTCCGATGGTCCACCGCTGCCTTATTTAATTTCAAGAAAAGTATATGACATTTTGCTTGGAAACTTTGATAAAAGATATTTAAACGATTTTAAAGGTGGCACTGGAGACTATATTAAAAATACAATTTCTAAAGCCAGTGATTATGGATTCAGTGAAGGCGTAATTCCAGTTAATATTGATTCTAAATCCCATGAAGTCACGATTTTTACATTTGCAGGCCATAAGGCAAACAATCTTTTAATGAAGCTATTTAATTTATATCATGATACATACCATGAAATGGTAACTGGATTTTTTATATCTTTTAAAGTACGTGGAAATGAGATAAATGAGTCCGATATTGAAAATCTAATTTATAATGTGAGCACTATCTTAAATGAAGATAATATTGAGTTATTAATTGATCAGGTAAGCCAAGACTTTAAAAAGAATAAATTTATCAATTATCTATCCCCTGCAGATAGGGCTGATTTAAAAATGAATCTATTCTTTGATTCAGAGGGACTATTGGATTTATGTGAAAATAATATGGTTTACTTCATATCTAATTCAATATTCAAACAAGATTACTTAAACGAATTTTTAAAGCTTGAAAATGAGGAAAATAATGAAGTAAAGGTATTGGAAGATGGTTAATTGTATATATTGTGGTAATAATACTTCAAATAAGAATGATATTTGTAACAGTTGCAAAAATAAATTAAATGCCAAGAAATATTTAAATGCAATTTTAGAAAATCATTTTAAACCAGGGGATTTTGTACCTAAAGTGACTTTACAAAAACGCTTGGGTAAATCTTTTAATACAAATATAATTATTTTTACATTAATGGATTATGATTTATTGGAGGTTTCAGGGCCTAATTACAAGCTTGCAAGCCAGGAGGTTATAGATAAATTTTTGTTGGAAGCGGATTTTCCAGAAGTTAAATCCAAAAAAACCAAGAAGTCTTCTAAACCTAAAACAGTCAAATCTAAAAAGAAGTCCACTTCATCTTCAAAATCAAAATCATCTAAATTAAAAAAATGTAAAGTTTGTGGCACAACATTGCCTGAAAACTCTAAAAGTGACTTATGTAGAAAATGTAGCAAGAAAGCGCATGCTGTAAAAGTTTTAGAAGAAATTATCCCCATTACGGGCGTTGGAATTCCATTTAATAAAGATGATTTGAATAATTTATATGAAAATAATGTCATTAAAACAAACGACACTATTTGGACATTGCAGGATTTTAGTTTAGTTAAATCTATTGATTCCAATTTATTTGAATTGGCATCAGAAAATCAATTAAATCAATTTTTTAAAGAAAATAACAGTTCAAACGTTGTCTCTGATTTACTTTCAAAATCTTCAGACAAAGCATTGCAGAAAACCTGCTTAAAATGTAACAAAACGCTGCCTATTTCTGAATTTAGAAAGACTTCAGAAGATAAGTATAGTGATTATTGTAAAAGCTGTGATAAAAAGATTAAAACAGCTCAGTATGTGATTGAATTTATTGAGGATGTTGGATTTGACGAATTTTTGATAAGTGATGTTAATATTGAAAACGTCCAGGGAAAACTCTTTAATTTACAAGATGCTGACTTAGTTATTTTCAATGGCCAATATTACAAATTGGCTGATGAAAATACTGTTTACTCTTTCATTAGTCAAAATGGTGATGACAATTCTGTTTTAGATGATATTGTAGATGCTTTTAAAACCCATAAAACAATGATTAAAGCAGCTAAAAGTGTTGGCGTGTCAAATATTGAAGTCACGAAATTTTATATCGAAGGAAAATATGGGAATTATAAATACATTAAATTTTTTAGAGATATAAATGAAATTAAAAAAGCTAAATTAGAAGATGCAGCCTGTCCTAAATGTAAAAAGAAAAAGGGATATGATAATGCCAAATGTAAAAATTGCGGCCACATTAATGTTTCATTATTATCTCTTGATGAAAAGATTGATTATGTATTATCAGTTATTCGAGAAAATCATAGTGTTAAATCCGCAAAACAATTGGATATTCCTTATGATAATATTAAAAGATGGGATAAACTTGGAAAGGCAGGGATTGCACCATATAATAAGTTTTCAACAGGAATTATTAATATAAAACGTGAAAGTAAGGATCTTCCTTTAAAAAGAGACAAAATAGCTAAAATTGAAGAAAGATTGAATGATAATTTAAGACAGATTCAAAGAAATCAGGTATCTTTAGACAAAAACATTCTTAAACTAAAAAGCGTTGATTTGTCCAATAAAGAAATTAAATCACAATATTATAATTTAACTTCAGATATTAATAATGAGAAATATGAATTAAACTCCAAGAAAAATGAAATTAAGACAATTAAAGATAATTTATCAAAATATTCCTTAGATGAATTGGATAAAGTCAAAGAATTTGATATAAAAACTACCAGATCAATTACATTAAGAGTAAATAAACTATTAAAGAAAAATGATAAATACATTGAACAAAAAGAAGAGATTAACAAAAATATTGAGAAATTAGAAAATGAATTGAAAGAATTAAAAACCAACATGGAAGATGTTGAAAAACTTATATCAAAACTAAAATCAGAATCCTTTGATGATTCATTAAAATCTGATTATGATGAGTTAATTAAAGAACTAAACAAATATATATCAAATCTGAATAATACGAAAGCTATTATTGAGAAAAATATCTCTAAATTAAAATCTAAAAAGTCTAACTTTAAGTTAAATGATGTTGAAATTAATCTAATTGATTATTCCAGTAAAGTTAATGATTTAATTTCTAAAAATGCTATTAAAAAAGAAAAAGATAAGGGAATTAATGGATATGAAGTGTTATTAATTAAGATTAATGATGAATTGACAGATGTTCATCGATATATTTATTTGTTAAATAATGCAAATTTTGTCCCATTTTTACTATTAGATAGAGATATATTAATTAACAAATTAGAATTTTATAAATCGAATTTAAATGAATCGAGGAAAAATCTTGAAAATACTATATCTAAATTTAGACAGGAAAATAAAATTATTATAAAATCCATTAATGTTGATTTTATTGATTATTCTGGCGATGTAAACGAGTTAATTTCAAAAAATGAATATATGATTTCTAAAAAAATATTAATCCCTCCATCCACTGAAAATGAAGATTTTCCTAAAAAGACATCTAAACCTTTATCCACTAAAAAGAAAAATGTTCCTAAACATACAGATGTTAATAAATTCAAAGCAAAAAATAAAGTTAATGAGTATGAAACCTTATTATTAAAGGTTGATAATGAAATTGAAAGTGTTAATGGATATATTGCTAAATTAAATAGAATTAATTTTGATAGATTATTAATAAATGATAAAAATACATTAATTAATAAATTAGAAAATTATAAATCTAATTTAAATGATTCAAAGAAAGATATTAATAGAAATATTTTAAAGTTAAAATATAACACTAATCCAAATATAAAAAGCATTGATGTTAATTTTATTGATTATTCTGGTAAAGTAAACGAGTTAATTTCAAAAAATAAGCATTCACACTCTAAAAAAATATCCAAACCGTTATCTACTACAAAGAAAAATGTTTCTAAACATACAGATGTTAATAAATTCAAAGCAAAAAATAAAGTTAATGAGTATGAAACCTTATTATTAAAGGTTGATAATGAAATTAAAAATGTTGGTGGATATATTGCTAAATTAAATAGAATTAATTTTGATACATCATTAATAAATGATAAATATACATTAATTAATAAATTAAAGAATTATAAATCTAATTTAAATGATTCAAAAAGAGATATTAATACGAATATTTTAAAGTTAAAATATAACACTAATCCAAATATAAAAAGCATTGATGTTAATTTTATTGATTATTCTGGTAAAGTAAACGAGTTAATTTCTAAAAATCAGAATTTAAATAATAAATATCAAGTAAAGAAAGATAAAGACAAACCTTCTTTTATGGCAAGTGAGACGCTGAAAAATGATTTACATACTACCGATCGTTATATTACTGAGACAAATAACTATATTTTTAAGTTAAGAAATACCATATTTTTAAAACCTTTTAATAAAGAAAAATTCTTATTATTGGGTAAATTAAAGAATTATATGATTGATTTAAATAATTATAAAAAAAATATTCAATTTAATTTAGATAATATTTCGGATAATGAACTAGTAATTGAAAAATTTAAGTATATTGATTATTCCAGTGATGTTAATAATTTGATTTCTGAAAATGAAAAATTAACTTTCGAGAAAATGGAGTTAATTATTGATTATTTGGATGAAGATAAGGATTTAAAAACTATCTGTGATGATTTAGAGATTTCATTGGATAATATTCAATCTTGGCATGATTTAGGTAAATCTGGCAAAAAGGATTATATTAAATTTTATGATAAAATATCCGTAGTTTATAAAAAAATGGAAGAAATAAAACAAAAAGAAAAAGAAGAAAAAGAAAAACAAGAAAAGCTCAGGAAAGAACAAGAAGAAAAAGAAAAACAAGAAAAGCTCAGGAAAGAACAAGAAGAAAAAGAAAAACAAGATAAACTCAGGAAAGAACAAGAAGAAAAAGAAAATACTATTAAAAACTATAAACAAAATATTTCAGAAATTAACAATGAAATTACTAAAAACAATGAGCATATCTCTAAATTAAACAGCACTAATTTCATTGAATCATTAATCACAGATAAATATAAATTAATAAATAAAATAAACAATTACAATTATACTTTAAAAAGTAAACTTGAATATTTTGAAACAAAATTAAATTCAATGAATACAGACAGTGGATATTTCAATTTTATCAACCAAGAAGTTGATTACATTGATTATTCTAGTGAAGTTAATGATTTAATTTCTGAAAATGAAAAAATAATTTCAGAGCAAATGAAGTTAATTATTGATAATTTAGATGTTAATAAGGATTTAAGAACTATTTCAGATGATTTGAAAGTTTCATGCGACAATATTAAGTCATGGTATGATTTAGGTAAGTCAGGTGATTCAAAATATGCTGATTTTTATATGAAAATAAAGCAATTTAATGAAGATAGAGAAAAGAACATTGAAAATAAAAAATCCAATTCAGGAGTCTTTAGTAAATTAATTAATAGATTTAAGAGGAAACCTAAGGATAGATCTCAAGAGTCTAAAAAATAATAATATAAGGAGTTAAAACATGAAAGAATTTATCAAAAAAATCGAAAGAATTAACTTTGGACTAATGTCTCCAGAGGATATTCGTAGTATGTCTGTTGTTCGTGTTGAAACTCCAGATACTTATGACTCTGATGGATATCCAATTGAAAATGGTTTGATGGATCCACGTTTAGGAGTTTTGGATCCTTCCCTTAAATGCCATACCTGTGGAGTAAGAGGAGGAGACTGTCAAGGACACTTCGGAAGCATTGAGCTTGCAAGACCTGTTCTTCACGTTGGTTTTGGTGATATCATTCACAAAATCCTCCGTTCAACCTGTAACGAGTGTGGACGTGTTCTCTTAAATCCTGAAGAAATTTTCTATTATCATGAAAAAATCGAAGAGGCCTTGGAAAACAAGAAAAACATTTCCAAAATCTTAAACGATGTTTACACCAAATCCAAGAGGGACATGAAGGAAAAACCTGCTGAAGACGAAGAAATCGATGAGAAATACTGCTGTCCTCACTGTGGTACTCCTCAGCTTCCTGTAACCTTGGATAAGCCTACAAGCATTTTCCAGGATGACTATAAGCTTACAGCTTCCGAAATCAGGGAAAGGCTTGAAAGAATCACTGACGATGACATGTACATCTTAGGTATCAACCCTGAAGTTGCAAGACCTGAATGGCTTGTTTTAACAGTTTTACCTGTTCCTCCAGTAACTGTAAGGCCGTCAATTACTCTTGATACCGGTGAACGTTCAGAGGACGACCTGACTCACAAGCTGGTAGATATTTTACGTATCAATCAGAGACTGGTTGAAAACATGGAAGCGGGCGCTCCGCAACTGATTGTTGAAGACTTATGGGATTTGTTGCAGTATCACGTTACTACTTACTTTGATAACGAAGCAAGCGGTGTTCCTCCATCCAAGCACAGGTCAGGAAGGCCACTTAAAACATTGACCCAAAGGTTAAAGGGAAAAGAAGGAAGATTCAGATCCAACTTATCCGGTAAGCGTGTAAACTTCTCAGCACGTACCGTAATTACTCCTGATCCCAATATTAGCATTAACGAAGTTGGTGTTCCTGAAATGATTGCAAAAGAGGTAACCGTACCTGCTTACGTTAACGACTGGAACATTACTGAGCTCAAGAAATGCGTTGAAAACGGTCCTGACGTGCACCCTGGTGCAAACTACATGATTACAGAATCCGGAAACAGAAGAAGAATCAATAAGGAAACCAAAGAGTACATTCTTGAAAACTTAAAGCCCGGCGATATCTTAGAAAGGCACCTCAGAGACGGAGACATGGTACTGTTCAACCGTCAGCCTTCACTTCACAGAATGAGTATGATGGCTCACGAAGTAAGGGTATTACCATATAAAACTTTCAGACTCAATTCGTGTGTATGTCCAGCATATAATGCAGATTTCGACGGGGACGAAATGAACATGCACGTTTTCCAGACCGATGAATCCCGTGCGGAAGCAAAATCATTGATGCGTGTACAGGAACACATATTGTCTCCAAGGTTCGGTGGACCTATTATCGGCGCAATCCACGACCACATCTCAGGAGCATACCTTTTAACCAGAAAATCAATGAAATTCACAGAAGAGCAAGCTTTACAAATCATTAGAAAATCACACCTTGCAATCCCTGAAAACGACGGTGAAAAATGGCTTTTAAAAGCGGAGTCACATGAAACTCCTGAAGTCGAATCAGAAATAGCCAAAAAGACCAAAAACGTTAGGGGAACCAAGGACGATAAGGTGACTTACCTTAATACATTGGACTTGACTGAAGACGAAAAGGCAAAACGTCTCAAGGCAAACAAATGGAACGATGAGGAAAAAGAAATCATCAAATCCATTGCCCATGACAGAATCGCTTCTGAAATCAGGCAAAAATACGAAGACCAGTCTGCAGTCGACAACACAGAGTCAATCATTGAGAAAGCAAACGGCGAGGAATGGACAGGTAAGGAACTCTTCTCATTACTCTTGCCTAATCAAATGAACTTAACATATAAGGCTGAAATCTGTACCAAATGCGGTCAGTGTGATAAAATATTAAGGGAAACCCCTAAAGATGAGGTTGACTACGACACATTATGTCCTATTGACGCATATGTGGTCATTGAAAACGGTATCCTCAAACATGGTGTAATCGACGAAAAGGCATACGGATCCATGTCCGGTCAGATTTTGGATAAAATCGTTAAGGAATACGGTCCGGGAAGAGCTAAGGAATTCTTAGACAGATCAACTGACTTGGCTATTTGCGGAATCATGCAAACAGGAATTACAACAAGTTTAAATGATTTTGAATTACCTGATGAAGTTCAACTGGAAATTAATCAACATTTAAAAGATTCAGAAGAAAAAGTGGATAAATTAATTAAAAAATATAAAATGGGTTATCTTAAGGCCATACAAGGTAGAAGTTTAGAAGAGACCTTGAAAATGAGAATTATGCAAATTCTTGGAGAAGCCCGTGACAAATCCGGTGAAATCGCAGAAGATTTCTTAACTATGGAACATAATCAATCTGTTGTAATGGCACGTACTGGTGCTAGAGCATCCATGCTGAACCTTACCCAGATTACTTCCTGTGTAGGACAGCAGGCTGTTAGAGGTGGACGTATCCATAGAGGTTACATCGAAAGAACTCTTCCACACTTTAAAAGAAATGAATTGGGGGCAAAAGCTAAAGGATTTGTACATTCAAGCTATAAGTCAGGTCTCGACCCAATTGAATTCTTCTTCCACGCTATAGGTGGACGTGAAGGACTGGTAGATACAGCTATTCGTACAGCACAATCTGGTTATATGCAGAGAAGGCTTGTAAACGCACTTCAGGACCTGCAGGTAAAACGGTCTGGACTTGTAATAGATAATTACGGTAATGTCGTTCAAAGAATCTTTGGTGAGGACGGAGTAGATCCGGCAAAAAGTGATTTTGGAAGAGCAGCAAACTTTGACAAGCTAATTGACGAAATCAGATTAT
This sequence comes from Methanobrevibacter millerae, assembly GCF_900103415.1. Taxonomy (NCBI): domain Archaea; kingdom Methanobacteriati; phylum Methanobacteriota; class Methanobacteria; order Methanobacteriales; family Methanobacteriaceae; genus Methanobrevibacter; species Methanobrevibacter millerae. Next base: position 8,017 of record NZ_FMXB01000010.1, on the reverse strand, counting down.
CAGAAAAAGAGGAAGGATATAATTTTAAAGATATTTCTAAACCTAAAGTAATTAATAAACCAACTGTCAATCAGGAGGATATAAATAAATTAAATGAATATATAGAACTTTTAAAAAATGAAATGAGCAATTTAAAAGAATCAGAAATAAAATCTTTTTTAAATGAACATTCTGAATTTAAAAATCAACTTGAAACACTTTACTTAAAATATAATAATCTTTTAAAAGAGATGAATTCTACAATAATTCAAATTATTCGCACTAAAAAAAGATTAAATAATGGTTCGTTTATTTTATTTAAAATGGAGAGATTTGATAATGTAAACGATTATCCTGAAAAAGTAGAAGACTTATTATTGGAAATAGATATTAAAATTAATGAGATTAAAAAATCTGATGATTATCTTTTCATAATTAATAAAACTCAATTATTAATAGATAAACAAAAATTAATTTCAGATATTGAAAGATTTATTGCTGAGTTAAATGATTTGAAAAATGAATCTAATAAAATAAATGTTTCTAAATCCATTTTAAGCGATATTGATAAACTTATTCATAAATCTAATGTTTTAATTGAAGATTTAAATAAAGAAATTAATTCTTATAATGAATTTAATACAGTGCTTAAGAATGGTGAAAATTCACTGAATAATTTAAAATCTGAATATATATCAATAAATGATAAAATTGAACAGAGAAAGAATAATGTGATGTTAATTGAATATCAAATATTATTTGATGAAGATATAATTACTAAAAAAGAATTTAATGAATTAAAAAAGGAATTAAAAAATAATTAAGGAGAGTGTATAATATGACAATACCCAAATATGATGAATTATATGATTATGTTATGGGAATATTGGCTGATGAAAAAGAATATTCAGTTCCATTAATGGATGAATTAATTATTAACCAATTATATTTAACAGATGAAGAATTAAATGAAAGAAATTCAAATGGTCAATTAGTTATTAAAAATAGAATTGGTTGGGCTAGAACATATCTAAAAAAAGCTGGATTAATAGAAAGTAAACGAAGAAGTTACTGTAATATAACATCATTAGGATTAGAAGTCATCGAAAAAAATCAAAATATTACAAATAAAATCTTAATGAATTTCGATTCATTTAGAGAATTTAAATCAACAAAAAATAATAAACAATTGAAATTAGTCGATATTGAAGATTTAATTGAAGAAACATTTAATGAGTATAATAATAATTTATCTAAAGAATTACTTAAAAAAATACAAAAGATAGATAATTCTATTTTTAAAGAATTAACTTTTAAATTACTTAATAAAATGGGATATTTTGATTTTAAATCATTGGAAATAGAAAAAAATTTATCAAATTTAAATGAAACTACTGGAATCATATATCAAGGTAAATTATGTTTGGATGAGGTTGTTATTCATATTAAACATTATAATAACGAACAAGAAGTTGATTTTGATTTATTGCAACGTTTTATTGGAGTATTATTTGGTCAGGGAATAAATAAAGGTATCTTTATTACTAACTTAAAATTCACATCAAACGCTATTGAATATGTTAATCAGCAAAATAATTTAAATATCGTATTAATAGATGGTAAAAAACTAGCTGATTTAATGATCGAGTATGATGTTGGTACTTTTACATTCAACAAATATGAAATTAAAAAAATTGATGATAATTATTTCATTGATGAATAATTAATAAAATAATTTGAAATATTGATTTTATTTCTTTGTTATTATGGTTTGTATGGGATAATATTATATAAAAACTATAAACTATTATAATAAATATTTAATGACTTTTTGAAATCGAAATGATTTTCTTTCAAAAATTAGCAATTCTCTATAAATCCCTTGTTTAATGGGTAAATAAAAAATTTATATGATATGTTCTAAAAATATACTGTTGGTGATAAATATGAAATCTAAATTCTCTCCTAAATTTGTAATTAGAGATTTTTTTAAATTTCATAAAAATGATAATGTTAAAATTATTGGTTTTCCTTTATTTATTTCCTGTATTTTAATATTTTTTGTAAATATTAACATGGAATTAGTTAATATTTTATTAATATCATTGTCTATATTTATAGGTTTTTTATTAAATTTAATGTTACTTTCATTTAATTTAAAAGATACTGATGCTAAACCAACAGAAGTTAATAGAATAGAGTGGAATATTAATAATTTTTTAATTGAATACCATGTTACAATTTCATTTGAACTTTTAATCACAGTGGCATTAGTTATAATTCTTTTATTGGCTGCATTATTACATGAAAATTTTTTAGTATTATTGCCTATTAACTTGATATTTTGGATTAGAATTGTATTTAATTTTCTAGTTATCTTTTTAATATCATTATTCTTTTTATTAATATTTAGAGTATTGAAATTTGGATTTGTTTTAATAAAATATCATCTTGAAAATTAATTTGAAGATCTAAAAATATCATCAGCATATTCTTTTCCTTTTTTATCTATAGATTCAAAGGTTCTATGACCATCATATCCTTCTTCTATCTCGTCTGTAATATCTCTAGCAGGAACTGCATTTTCAAGTTTATTAATAGTAAATGTTCTTTCAGAACCATTTAAATCAATTTCTAACTTTATGTCTTCTGTTTGTAACTTATTTCCAATAATATCATCATATTTTTTTAATTCATCCGATTCATTATTTATTAAATTTTTTATTTTATTAACTAATGGTTTTCTATTATCTTTGTTTATTTGTAATTTGAGTTCAACATAACCTTCTTCGGGTTCATATCCTTCCAATATTTCTAATTCATCAACAGGCAATTTATTTGAGATGAATCTTATTCTTTTTAGAACACCATAATCTAAATAAGTATTTATAATTTGTTTGGGTAAAAATGATTTTAATTCTAATTTTAAATTGGTGTACGATTGTTCTTTGATAAATTTTCCGAACCATTCTTCAAAAAGTGTTTTAATACCATCTGTACCCTTGCTTTCTAAAATTAATAATCCCTGTTTGTTATTTTTAGGAATTTCAATATAAAAATAATAAGGAGATAAAATACATTGGTCTTTTGAAATAATACGATCGTCTGTATTGTCAGTGATATTTTTAACTGGATGTTCTGTTCCTGAGGTACCATATAAAAATTCTCCAAAGAATATATTTTCATTATCTACATTAAAATCTTTAATAAATAGCACTTTATTGTCTTTATCAAAATGAGAATCTTCTTTATTATCACTTAAAAATTTAAATAATATTTCCATTATGGATTTGGGTTGTATATCTGGGTTTAGAGAACTATAGTTAATTTTGTCTAACATTACTTTTTCATCAGATTGTGTATTCCAAAGTATAATATTATATGTAAATAAATTTATTTTCACCATTTGTCTTCTCACCGTTATATTGTATAATATTATTTTTTACTGTTTTGTTTATTATAATATTTTACTTAGTCGAAAATTAGTTTAACTTCATTACCCATTTTTATTAATTCATTCAAATCTTTTCTAAACATATTTCTATGACTATTAATATCTTTTAAAGGCATTGGAATTTTTCTTGTAGGCTGTCCTTCAATAGAGAGTTCATTAAAAGGTTCTTTATCTGCAAGCGCATTTGCAGCATCACTCATTTCTTCACATTTTGCATAAAATTGATTTATTTTATTTATCTCTTCTTCATTGAATATGCTAGGGATAAAATTAATTAAATTAATCCAGTTTCTATCAGTCCATATTGGAAAATTATGCATCATATTATAAAAATTAAATAATTCATTAATACTTTTATCTACATCATCTAGTTTTATTTCATTTTTTAAATATTTATCTTTGAATTTTTCAAGAGCATCAATTATATGGTTAGTTTCAGATTTTATAAGTGATTTTGCACCTTTTTTTCGTTTGTTAAATTTGTACAATGATGTAGCAATTGCAAATGCTGCTGATGCAATAGCACCTACAATTGCACCAATTATTGCTCCAATTACAGTAGGATTATTTAATAAATCAATACACATATTATCTTATATTTAAAATTTCTTCTTTTAATTTATTAAACTCATCATCAGGAATAACTGGTTTACCTTCAAGTTTAACTGGTTTATCTACATTAGCATACCTCATGCCCCTAGTTCTTTTTAACATTTGAGGTTCATCAAGTTTATAAACTCTTAAAATCCATATTTTAGCTTTTTTTCTTCCAAGATAATCTTTAACATGGTTACGAGTCCAAATATGAAACTTATAAAATGAACCAATCCTTGTTGAAGGTTTATCAATAACTTCTTCAACAGTAGCATAATATTTAACTTCATAAGGATTATCACCAGTAGGTAATAGATTATCTTTAACAAATTCTTTATATTGAAATGAATCTAAAACATCTTCTTTGATAGCATAGCTAACTGTTGGATATAGTAAAAATTCATTTAATGTTGTACTATATTTTCTTATTAATATAGTTTGTTTTCCCTGACCTAAAGCTTCAACAGTTGCATTCCATTCGTTTAAACATTTTGTTGTTTCATCCATAATATCACTTTGATAAATTACTCTCAAAAATATTAAATGATTCTTTCCAGCATTGTTTTTCTAATTTTCTATATTCTTCTGCCTTTTTTTCAAATTCTTGAAACATATTAACCAATTTTATCTGTTCATCCAATGGAGGAACAATAATTTTTAATTTTTTTATTTCTTCTAAATTAATATTAGGTTGGCTCACCTCATGTTGAAATTTCCTAAAATTAAGTTTGCCCCATTTTGAATTTAAATATTTTACTAAATATTCTTTATTAATTAATTCAGAATTAATTTCAACTTTAGCAACAGCTTGGTTAATATTGGCATCCAAATTTTGATTAAAAATAGTGGCATTTCCTATTGTTCCTGCCATAGTAATTAAAATATCTCCTTCTTTAAGTTGAGAACTAGATAACGTGGACTCATGCAAACTATAATCAATTCTATCCACATTGTCTAAATTGAGACCATATTCTGATATATTCCCAGCACCTAAAAACATGACTCCATTCTCAATGTATTCCTTATTTTTAGGTGTTTTACCACTAACAATATTTGAAATTAGTTCTCTGAATTCTAATACATCAAAATATTCTGTGTTTACTAGTTCATCTAACTCTTCAAAAATTGGATGATAATAATCATAATCTAATCTATTATCATTTTCATCAATAAAATGAAAAAAACTATGTGTTTCATTACGTATCATTTAAATCCCTCTTTTTAATTCAAAAGTATTCTTATTGAATCTATTTTCTTCATAAGAGTCAAAAATATCATTTTTAAATTCATTATATTCTTCTAAAATGTCACTAAAATGATTTTCACAGGTTTTACCTTTTGTATCCAATCCTACTTTATCAACGTAAGCATAAAATATTGGTTCTTGTTGTTTAGCTTGAATATCCTGTTTTTTAATAAGGAATAGTATTGAAGTTTTAGTAGCAGTATTTGAAATAGGAACAAAAGTATCTTTTGATAATGAAATGATAGCTTTAATATAAAAATTTTTTCTCATAAATTTTCTTACATCAGAATAATCCTCTGTATTTAAAATGCCTTCATCAACAATACTTATTAAAATCCCACCTCTCCACTCAGGACGTGTTGTTGGTATTCTTTCACTCTTTAAATAATTATTGATTGAATTTAAAAACAAAGCGCCTCCTTTCATTGTTGTTCCTTTAACTTTAAATTCACAATTGCCAGATAACATCTTAGCTTTAATATCATTTAATTTAAGTTCATTATTTTCTATTGTTTTATCTTTTCGTTTAATTTTTCCTTTTAATTTTTTATACTCTTTAAACTCATTAGATTTTTTTAACTCTTTTATGGAAGAATCTGAATCCTCAGAGGATATTATTTTTTTGATTATTTCATTTTCTTCAAGAATCTTAAGTTCATTCAACATTTCTTCTTTTTCTTCAACATGAGTATCTAATCTTTTTTTCTGAGCATCATAAGCTTTTTTAGTTTCATTGACTCTTGGTAAGACCTCATTATTATTTATAAAATCAGAATCATAATTTTTTATATAATTTAAGTTTCCTAGAGGCGGATTAGTTAATACAACATCAAAGCCATGATTGAATAAATCAGCGTCACATTCTTCAAGAGTTAAACCATCATGTTTATAAATATTAGATTTACCATCACCGTGAATCCACATATTCATTTTTGCAATTTTTGATATTCCATTGTCGATATCTGATCCATATAATTGAGATGATTTAAATTCAGCTATAATTTCATCCTTATTCCTCACATCACTATTTTTTAATTTAGATTCCATTTGTTCCATTGACTTAACTAAAAATCTTCCAGTTCCACAAGCAGGATCAAGTACTTTATCTTGATAACTTAAATCAGAAAGTTTAACAATGAAGTCAACAACATTTTCAGGAGTAAAAAATTGGCCAATCTTAACATCTTTTTCAGCTCTTTGTGCTAATACTTCATAAACAGCACCTAAAATATCAATTTGAGTATCTATAAAATTAGGATATTCTTCAAAAATAGGGATTACTGTATCTATAACAAAATCATCATCAAAACCATCAGAAAAATTATCTCCTTCCTGAAAGATATCTGTACCTCCAGATATAGTTTCATTTTTGATGGATTTAAATAATTCATGAATCATTTTATTATTATCACCATGGAAACTTTTATATTCTTTAAAATTATCTAATGTGAGTCTATTTATATTACCATCTTTTTCACGTTTTTCTTCAAAGAGCTTCATAAAAACAAAATATATTAAATTATCAATAGCATCACTTCCAGTTGCTATTCCCAGACTTCTAAGAGAATCTTCAATTGATTTCAAATCATTTATTAAAAGTTCTTGTGTTTTAAGATCTTTTTCTGTTTCCTCATCATCAATTTGTTTTTTTAAATACTCATCTGAAGAGAATAATTCCTCAAATAATATTTTTTTTATCCTTTGGTCATCAGCAAAATCTAAATATCTACTATAAAAGATATTTATAAAATCATTTGTTGGATAAGCATCTACAACGTTATCTGTAAACTTATCTAAAAGCAAATTAATGTTATCAAAATTTAAAGGTAAAATTTTTAAATCATCTTCATGGCTAGAATTAAACCTTTTAATTTCATTTATCATACGAATTGATGTTTCAGGAGAAACATACATACAAAAACATTTTTTATTTGTTCGTGTTTTACTATCCTCCAAATGCTCCACAATTGCAGGATATTCTCTATCAGCACTAGATTTTGTGGTCTGCGTAACTTCAATATTAAAATGAAATTCATCATTAAACATTTCAATGTCGGTTTTACCTCCAGGTGCATTAGATGTAGCAGTACCATTATGATTAACTTCAAATCCTCTTTTTTCAAATGCTCCTTTTAAATCTTCTGTTAAATATTGCTCTAATTCTCTTCGAGCGTCTAATTTACTATAATCCCTAATAATATCACCTTTAATAATTTATACGAAAATTTGTTCAAATAAACTCAATTTAAATTTAGATAATTGATTAATCTCATTTGTTAGCAATTCTATTTTAATATCTATTAAAGATAAATAATTTACAATTAACTCCTGTTCCTTTAACGAAGGTAATGAGATGTCAAAGTTTTTAACTATTTTTGCATTTAAGTTTCCTTGTGTTCCTGTTTCAATTAGTTTATGGAGGTTTTTCTTATAGTAAGTTAAATAATAGTACATGTATTCTAAAGAAACATTGTCTTTTAGTATCATCCCATATATTGCTTGGCTGGTAGCAATATCTTTACGATTGATGGCTACAAAACCTACTGATGCGTAAATTGAATATAGTAAGGAATTTTTAGGAATAATCCATGCACTGGAGTTATCTAATCCCCATTTTGTTATTGTTTTTTCTGTGTAATTAATATATTTTCCTTGTGAGGTCATATCCTTAATACTTAAAAAAGGAATGTCTCCATCATAATAATCTGGATTAGAAGACTTTGGAGTTCCTCCTGCTTTACCTT